>NZ_JAFIDN010000004.1 GCF_017921895.1 Natronogracilivirga saccharolytica | reverse complement strand
TATCCATGACCATCTATGTCTTTCGATTCTTTGTTTCACCTGTTGGGTGAAGATACAAAATCAGATAAACTCATGAAATACTTGATGTTATTGTATTTTTTTCCAATTTAACTCACGGATTCTGGTACATGTTTTTTCAAATTGATTGTTAATATATTGCAGTTATAGCCGGAAAAACTTATAATCGAATTGGCATCGCTGTTCAGTTGTCAGAATCTTAATATGAAATCGGCCTGGTCAGAGTTGCCCGGTGCAGCAACATTAACAATGAAGGAGTATTATAAGATATGTCAGAAGAAAGAGAATCAGGTGTCGTAAAATGGTTTAACGGTGCCAAAGGGTACGGTTTTATCAGCCGTGAAAGTGGAGAGGACCTCTTCGTCCATTTCAGCGAAATTCAAGCCGATGGCTATCGGGTACTGAATGAAGGTGAGAAAGTAGAGTTTACAGTGGCTGAAAGTGACAAAGGCTTGCAGGCTAAGGAAGTAGTTAAACTATGATTTACCGGATAAGATGGGCTTTCCGTCTTATCCTGTAATTTTGCTGGTTTCGGGAAATCCTGCCCGATGTGCCCTCTCCGAAATCAGCAAAGTCCTTCATCCCCAAAAGAACAGTATCTTGGGGATTGTAATGTATTTGCATACTACCTGAATCCGGTACGGCATTAATTCATACTATTCATTAAAGACCGGAGTCCGTAAATTCCACCCTGCTGACGGAGCGTTGTCAGTGCAGCGGGCAGTAAACAACTGCCATCCCGGAAATGTAAACAATACAGCTTTATGATATATGCAGTAATCGGCATATTTGCTATTCTATTATTAGTCCTGATTCTGTTGATCAGGACATTCAGATACTCACGGGTCGATGTCGATACAAGCGCAAATATACCATCGCGTATTAATGTTGAAACGGCCGCTCAAAGACTTGGCAAGGCAATCAGCTATCAAACGGTATCTACGCAGTCGAGCAAAGACTTCAATGAATCGGAATTTCTGAATATGCATCAGTATCTGGAAAATGCCTTTCCGTTGATACATGCAAGCCTCAAAAAAGAGATAATTAACGACTACAGCCTGCTTTATTTTTGGGAGGGAAAGGATCCGGAGTTGAAACCGGTTATGCTCACATGTCATCTTGATGTAGTCCCGATTGAGCCGGGAACTGAAAATGAATGGAAATACCCTCCGTTTGAGGGAAAAGTTTCTGAAGGATACATTTGGGGACGGGGCGCTATGGATGTTCAGGGTGGTGTTCTCGCCATTATGGAGGCGGTGGAGTATCTTCTGTCAAAAGAGTTCCGACCGGATCGTACCATCATTCTGGGCTTTGGACATGATGAGGAGATTGACGGAGAAAGAGGTGCTCAGGCAATCGGAGAAACCCTCGCACAAAGGGGTATTGAACTGGCCTGTCTGCTTGATGAGGGTACGCCCATTGTCCACGACGTGCTTGCTGAGCTTCCAAACCCGGTTGCACTGGTGGCTGTTGCAGAAAAGGGTTATCTGAGTCTTGAGCTGTCTACATCAGCTGAAGGGGGGCATTCATCAGTACCCCAGGGACTAACTGCAATTGCCAGACTCAGTGAGGCTATACAAAAGCTTGAAAAAAATCCGATGAATAATAAGGTTGACGGGCTGGTGAAGCAGACTATGACTGCTATCGGACCCCAAATGCCCTTTTTGTACCGCATTGTTATGGCCAATCTCTGGCTTTTTGGCGGACTTGTTAAAAAAGAGCTGGCTGCCATGCCGGCAACCCGGGCTGCCCTTGGAACGACCATTGCTACAACCATATTTGAGTCCGGGATTAAAGAAAATGTTCTTCCGACTCAGGCCAAGGCCATTGTAAATTTCCGGATTCATCCCAACGACACTATTGAAAGTGTGATTGATCACGTGAGACGGACAATCAATGATCCTGAAGTGCGTATTTCAGAATTGCCTGGTTCCATCAACCCTTCTCAGATTTCAGATGTCGCGGCATCTCCATACAAAACGCTTAAAAAGACAATCAGAGAAGTTTTTCCGGATGTGATTGTTGCTCCGACGCTTATGATAGGTGCCACCGATGCAAGGCATTATGCCCATCTCACAGATAATATCTACCGGTTTCTTCCCCTGAGGGCAGATGAGGGCGATCTGGACCGTGTTCATGGCACAAATGAGAGACTTTCCAAGGAAAACTATCGTGAAATGATTGAGTTTTATATCAGACTTATTGAAGAGTCAGCTGACTGATCTGTTTTTTATTTATATCTATCAGGGCACTGCATATATTTTTGAAATCGAAATATTTTAAACAAATGAACATGTTGCCTAAAGGTCGATGTTTACTGGAGGTTGAAATATCCATGAGTAGTTTGCTCAAGGAAACCCCGTAGATGAAATTGACTTCAATGCCAAGGACACAGGACTATTGCCGCGAGCATGCACATGAAAATTTACCTTCCTGGCATTCAGCAACAAAAACTAACAGATTGAAAGACAACTAATTGCATAATTATAAACACATGAAAATCCTGTACATTTTTCCCCATCCTGATGATGAGTCATTCGGACCGGCTCCGGCAATAGCAGCCCAGCTCAGACAAGGCCATCAGGTTTTTCTGCTTACCTATACCAGGGGCGGCGCCACTAAAGTCCGTCACCAGTACGGCTATACCGTTGAAGAGATGGGAAAGATCCGGTATAAGGAAATGCTTGATGTAGCAGATGTTCTGGGATTAACCGGTATGCAGGTATTGGATTTGCCCGACAGCGGCCTTAAGGATATGGATCCAATTGAAATTGAAGATATTACGGAAAATCATATCAGAAATATTGTGCCTGATGTGGTTGTAACATATGCAGTGCATGGAATCAGTGGATTTCATGATCATCTTGTCTCTCATGCTGTAGTTAAACGGGTATACTCCAAATTGCGGCGTGAATGGGATAATGCTCCTTCCAGGCTGGCGTTTTTCACACTCGCGCAATCAGAAAAGGATGACGGGAAGTTTACTTTGCAAGTCTCTTCAGAAGATGAAATTGATTGCGGTACTCCGCTGTCAGGTGAAGATATTGAAAAAGGGGCCCGGGCTTTGGACTGCTACAGGACGTATCAGCAGGTTATAAAAGAAGCAAGGGTACTTGAGCGAACAGGAGATACCGTATACTTCGAGTTTTTTCAGGAATCCTTTTCTCCGCATGTCACTTCAATTTGCGACGGACTGCAAGACAGCGAATGAACATCCCGGCGGGGATGGATTCGATGTTTCCATTTGATTATTATGTCCTTACTTAGGAAGCAGGCTGGCCAATTTTTCCCCTTCGTGACGCGAAATTCCGACATACCAGACATCGTCCCATTTCCAGGAAACGACATCATAACCGTCTACATTCGAAATGTGATAATCATCCTTGCTTATACATTCTTTGACGGCTTCCGGGTTTCTCTTCAAATGGTTTTCAAGATCAGACACCTTGAAAGCATATATGTAGATGAAATCTTCATCATCCATTTTGTATTGAAGAAGGGGAATGTGATAGTCATTGACAAATTCTGTGTATGCAGCTCCGGAAATGCTGGTATTTGCCAGTTCGGGCACAGTGATGGAAATATTAAAGTTCTCGGCCAGATGATTTCCGATATTTTCCCGGGAAGTAGCGCTAATCTCCGGGGGCATCTCATGCCTGTCAAATGTTGAAAAATGTTCCAGAACGTGTTTTTCAAGGGACGGAAGATCAGATGTGGCTGCCGCCTGTTCATCCGTGAAAAACCACTGACTGACAAATAGTATCAATCCCGCTATAAATACAGCGGCAATGGAAGAAATCGCAGCAAATCGCTTTCCGGGAGTCATCAATCCGGTATTTGCCGGATATTCTATTTCCACAGGGCTTTCATCATAATATTCGGAGTTGCCCGATACAGCGTTAAGTTTTTCTTCAATCGCTTTTCTCAGATGTTCGGGTGTTTTATCAAAAATCACCTTTTCCCTGACAAGCTGTTTCACCCATAGCTCTTCTTCATAATAAGCCCGTACATCCGGATTATCTTCAATGAATGAAAAAAAAGCCTCTCTTTCTTCACGGGTAGCCTCGCCATCGGCCACCACAGTAGAGAGTTCATAGGCTTGTTTTTTGTCAAGCTTTAGTCCCATATCTATAAGTACCACATGCTGATTTCAATTTCAGGGGTTATGGCAAATAACTTCATCACATTTTGAGTGCAAAATGCAGATTCGCCTGATACTGTCGGTTATTAACCGTATATGCCGGGTGTTTTGAAAAAGAAGTTGAGCATATTTCTTTGTATCATGACGCCGTTATCTGAGATGATCTTTATACCTGTAAATTGCAGACTTAAATAAATCGTTCTCATCAGACGGTATGTTCCAAAATTTAGACTCAGTCCAAGCTTCCGGCCATCGCAATGTTGTTCAAGCAACTACGATTATTTTTTTCGTGGCATTGTTAACAGGTTTGATTTCCGAAGCCAAAGCTCAGGTAGTTAATGTGGAACGACACCGTGTTATAGCAGATTCGGTTAATGTATGGACCGGTGGACTGGGCTTCGGGTTGAATACATCAAAAAACAGAACTCGAGTTACCCGCTATAATACTTCCGCGGATGTCACATATATCGGTACCAGGCACGATTACCTTATTCTTGGCAGAAACAACTTTCTCCGCGTTGAGGGAGAGAATGTGATGAATGACGGACACATTCATCTCCGCTCTGTTCTCTACAGGGATAATACGTTTGCTCCCGAAGTGTTCTTACAGGCGCAATACAATCTGGACTGGGGACTGAAACGCAGAGCTCTTGCAGGCTCGAATATTAGGATACGACTCTCAGAGACTGAAAATTTCAACGCTTTTGTCAGTACCGGGCTGATGTTCGAAAACGAGATATGGGAAGATTCTGATGAAGATCTCCGGAAAGAGTATTCCCGGCTGAAATCCACGACAAGTTTCAACATACGCGGAAGAATTACCGATAATCTGGATGTTGCTGCAATAAGTTACTATCAGGCCAGGCCCGATCGGTTCTTCAGGCCAAGATTTACTTCTGACTGGCAGCTGCGTTTTCACATATCCGAGCATCTGAGATTATCCCTGCAGTTTGTAAGTACCTATGACTCGGCGCCACCCTTAAATTCAGAAGATTTTATTTATAATATCAATAATGTACTGGAAGTGCGATTTTAACCGTTTATTCGTATCTGGTGACATAATCAAATCCATCGCTTTATGCTGTTAAAAACATTCAATCTCATCATCCTGCTTTTTTTGTTGTCGGCATGCGGCTCTGAACAAGATTCGGCTATGGGACATGCCGGAGATAATGACCATGACTTCTGGGTCTCACTGGAAACTGCTGAAAGACAGGCGCTTGACGAAGGCAAGTATATTGTACTTGATATTTATACAGAATGGTGCGGGTATTGCCGGCGAATGAACCAGGAAACCTACGCAGATCAAAGGGTTAATGAAGCCCTGGACAGGTTTTTCTACCCGGTGCGTATTGACGCCGAGTCTTCTGAAAATGTGACATTTCAGGGCTCCAATTATGAAATGAGAGACCTGGCGGTTGAGTTCGGGGTCAGATCGTACCCTACAACGGTATTTATATCACCTGATGGTGAAGTAATTGCAGCACAAACCGGATTTATTGAACCCGAAACCTTCCACAGAATGTTATCTTTTGTAGGTTCGGAAAGCTACAAGGACAAAACATTCCGGGAATATACCGATTCTGCAGAATGATAAAACGCAAATGAAAAAAAATCACTCAATTCCTTTGAGCCTGCTGATGTTGACCAAAGTTCGACCACTATTTCTGTTGCTGGCGCTGTTTGTAATAACTGCCGGCCTTTTTCAGGATTCGCAAGCCCAGCTGCGCGGAAGTTCCGAAAAGGTTGATGTTGAAACATATTTGTCAAAAGATGTCGTGCCCAGGGGCAGTACATTCCGTGTTGCTGTCATGCTTGACATTGCTGATGGCTGGCATGTAAATGCGCATCAGCCGACTCTTGATTATCTGATTGGCACCGAGGTCAAACTGGAAACCCATGACCGTTTCATTTTGTCTGATATCCGTTATCCGGAGCCGGATAAGTACGAGTTCGCTTTTGCGGGTGGGGAAGACCTTTTGGTTTATGGCGGAAAAGTACCGGTCTATCTGGATATCCGGGCTTCTTCCGGACTGGAGACCGGCACCCATAAACTGACAGGCCATGTCCGTGCACAGGCATGTGATGATCAGAATTGCCTTGCTCCGTCGAACCTGCCACTGGAAATTGAATTTGAAGTAGTTGACGGGGAACATACTGCTCAGGAGATCAATCAGGATGTTTTTGATCAGTATGATGCCGCTGCATCCGGAGCAGATGCCAGTCTGCAGCCCCAGTCCCCCAATGAAATTGAGGCTCTTTTCGAGGACAGGGGGATTATCCTTGCCTTTCTGGCACTGTTTCTGATCGGGCTTGCTCTGAATCTCACTCCATGCGTATACCCGATGCTTTCTGTGACCGTATCCATATTTGGCGGGCAGAATGACCCGAATATGCTCCGGGTTTTTTCAAAAGCGGTTGTATATGTACTTGGAATAGCGACCATGTACAGTGTGCTGGGTGTGCTGGCTTCGTTCAGTGGTGAGTTGTTTGGTTCCTGGCTGCAGCACCCCTGGGTCCTGGCAGGTATCGGGCTGTTGCTGTTCGGACTCGCACTAAGCATGTTCGGTCTCTATGAAATCCAGGTGCCGTACTGGCTGGCATCACGTCTTGGTACCGGAAACTCGACCGGTTTTGTCGGAACCTATTTTTCAGGACTTGTTGTCGGGGTATTTGCCGCTCCCTGTATTGGTCCCCCAATCATAGCGCTGCTCGCCTTCATCGGATCACAGGGCGATCCTGTTTTCGGATTCTGGTCCTTTTTTATTCTTTCGCTTGGATTGGGACTGCCGTATCTGATACTTGGTACATTTTCCGGCCTGCTGCCGAAATTGCCCAAGTCGGGAGTCTGGATGATCTGGGTGAAAAAGGTCTTTGGCGTTGTGCTCGTCGCACTCGCACTCTTTTATCTTGCCATGCCGTTTATGCCGGTCAGCGATGCCTTCTGGGTAGTTCCGCTGGCCTTTATCATCGGCGGCGTATATCTTGGATTTCTTGAGTCATCCGGCAAGGAAACGCCGTACTTTTCCAAATTAAAAAAGGCTTTCGGCGCGCTTGCCGTCGTGGCGGGTATCTTTTTCTTTATGAATCTTCAGAAGGACGGGATTCAGTGGGAAAGTTTTGACCAGTCACGGCTTGCTGAAGCAAGGGAATCCGGAAATCCTGTTGTACTGGATTTTTACGCTGACTGGTGCATTCCATGCCTTGAGCTTGAACGTATTACCTTCACGGATTCACGTGTAGTCGACGCAACAGATGACATGGTCAGGATGAAAGTGGACCTGACACAGTTTGACTCGCCTGAATCCGAAGAACTGCGCCGCGAGTTCGATGTGGCCGGAGTTCCTACGATCGTTTTTCTGGATGAACAGGGTAACGAGGTTGCGGACGCACGGGTAGTCGGATTTGTCGGGCCGGATGAGTTTATCAGCAGAGTAAATAAGGTGAAGCAATAAAGTCTCTCAGCGGAACCGGGTCCAGGGGAGTTCTCCGGGAGTTTCCGTTTTAAAACTCATGACTTTTTTTGTGACAGGATGATTGAATGTCACACTGCTGCAAATAAGTGCCAGCGAATTGTCCGGCAACGGCATGGCTCCGTACTTCCGGTCACCCGCAACCGGATATCCTGCTGCTGCAAGTTGTGCTCGTATCTGGTGAAACCGGCCGGTATGCAGACGGATGTGAACAAGTGACCGCTTGCCGCTTATTTGCTTTACTGTCAAATCCAGCTCGGCTTTTTGAGCTCCCGGAGTTCCCTCGCGGCATATCTCTGCTTTTTTCCTTGCATTGTTTTTTCTGAGATAATGTACAAGCCGGCCCTGATTCACCACATGACCCTCAACAACAGCGAGATACTCTTTTTTGACAGTTCTGGTTCTGATTTGTTCAGATAAACGGGAAGCTGCTTTGGACGTACGCGCCAGCACCATTGTACCACCCACAGGATGGTCAAGGCGCTGCACAAGTGCCAGAAAAACATTTCCGGGCTTCTCATACTTTTCCTTGAGATACGTTTTCATAACCGACTGGACATCCGGCTTCCCGGATTTGTCAGCCTGGGAAAGCATGTTTGATGGCTTGTTTATGACCAGCAGGTGATTGTCCTCAAACAATATCTCTATATTGTGATATATTTGTCCGTCTTGCGTCATTTGTAATTTTCAGGCAGTTGGTTGGATGAAGCAATAATACAATATTTCAAGCCAAGGTCACATGAATGTTCTGATTCCCTGCAGCACAGCTTCAGGACAGGAAAAAATTCGGAAAATCTGCGAAAAAGTGTAAAGAGCAAGCGCTGAATCCAAAATGAATAAAAACCTTTTACAGAAACTGGACAACCTGACATCCGAGCCCGGAGTGTATCAGTTCAAAGATGATTCCGGCGAAGTCATTTATGTGGGAAAGGCAAAGCGCCTGAACCAGAGGGTGCGGTCATACTTTCAAAAATCTGCAGATCATACCGGGAAAATCCAGGCACTTGTCCGGAAAATTTCCGATCTCGATGTAATTATTACCGATTCTGAGGCCGAAGCGCTGATCCTCGAAAATAACCTGATTAAAAAACACCGGCCCAGATACAATATTTTATACAGGGATGACAAAACATACCCTTATATCTGTATTTCAAACGAGGAACGGCCCCGGGTGTTTCCTACACGTACCATAATCAGGGACGGAAGCCGGTATTACGGACCCTATGATCATGTCGGCAAGATGAGACTGATGCTCGAAACCATTCGCAAAGCCTTCCGGCTGTGCACGTGTGCCTGTTCTTCAAGAATGATCGACCACAGCAGAGGAATGCCGAAATGGGGTAAATGTTTTGAAGATTATTTTGAAAACTGTTCGTATGAAACAGAACCGGAGGAGTATAAACAAAAGATAAATCAGGTTGTGAGGCTGCTTAACGGACACACACGTGAGCTTATACGGGATTTGAAACATGATATGGATGCCTTATCTGAAAATCTCGAATTTGAAAAAGCAGCCGTTCTCAGAGATGGTATCCTGTCGCTGGAAAAGTACAGTTCCAAAATGAAAATGGTGTCTGCCGACGGACTGGACAGAGATGTTTTTGCCATAGAGTCGGATTGGGACGAGAATGTGGCATGCGGCGTGCTCTTCCAGGTCAGGGAGGGAAAACTGATTGGCAAATACCATCGCTTTCTTAAAAACATTGAAGGCCGTGACCGGAAGACGTTACTGCAGTCCTTCATGGAAGACTACTATACAAGTGCTTTATCCGGAACCGTTCCGGATGAAGTCTGCATGGGGAATGAACTGCAAAATGATGAGCCGCTGTTTGAATATCTCTGGCAAAGCAAAAACAGAAAGGTTCCTCTGACGGTACCGCAAAGAGGGGAGAAGGCGCAGATGGTTCAGATGGCCAGGGCAAATGCTTCTTTGCTTCTGAAGGAATGGGTTCTTGAAAAAATTAAGGCAGATCAGGGCAGGGTGCCGCATTCTGTGAAAGCACTTGAGAGGGATTTGCAATTGCAGCGCCTGCCAAGAAGGATTGAATGCTTTGATATTTCCAATTTTCAGGGTGCATATACGGTCGGTTCGATGGTTTGCTTTGTTGACGGGCAGCCGCGAAAGAGTGAATACAAACGTTTTCACATAAAGGATGTCGACGGACCGGATGATTTCGCATCGATGAGACAGGTAGTCAGGCGCAGATATGAACGTTTAAAGCAAACCGGCGGGCAGCTCCCTGACCTTGTTGTTGTCGATGGAGGCAAAGGCCAGCTTTCAGGTTCGGTAGAAACACTGAAGGAGATCGGAATGCATAATGACCTGGCGGTAATTGGATTGGCAAAAAGACTTGAGGAGATCTTTTTCCCCGGCGAAACGTATCCGGTCATGATACCAAAATCATCATCAAGCCTTAAGCTGTTGCAGCGAATCAGGGATGAAGCTCACAGATTTGCCATCACCTTTCATCGTGATGTAAGAAGCAAACAGACATTCCGTTCCGAACTGCAGGAAATCCCCGGAATCGGGGTGAAATCATCAGAAAAATTGATAAAGCATTTTGGTTCGGCAGCTGAAGTGGCAAAACAGGACTTTGAGACTTTGAAACAGGTTGTCGGGAAAAAATCAGCCACAGCAGTCTTCTCATACTTTTCACCGGAACAAAAAGAAGAAAAATAATTCGAACCGCAGCTCTTCTTGTTCGTAAAAGTAGGTAGTTGACAGAATGAATTTAGGCATTATGTCAATCTGATGTGTAAAAGTAATGACAAGAGTCGCAGTATCAGCATTTGCGAAATGATTTAAAATGCTTTATTGTTGATATTATTGCGACCCTCAATAAAAACCAGTTAAAAGCCTATACGGAAACAGTTACAGTTCTTAACACTAGAACACCTGCCATGCAGGCAATATCACTCAATTTCTCAGCGTTTAAAGGCTAATATGATGTCGCAAAAATCTCATACCCACTTGCATCAGGTTGATGACCACGAACTTGTGCAGCGTTATCGCAAGCACAATGATCAGGAGGCATTCAAGCAGCTCCTTGATCGTCATCAGTCCAAGATTTACTCCTACATCTACAGTATGGTCGGGAATGCAGAAATCGCAAACGACATATTTCAGGAGACATTTACCAAGGTCATCACCAAAATGGATGAGACTTACAACGAACAGGGTAAATGGATCGCCTGGGTTATGCGTATCGCGCACAATGCAACCATTGACTATCTGCGCAAGAAAAAGCGGTTTGTGGATGTAAATGCACAGGATGATCCTGATTATGATTTTTACGACAGGCTGACCGATGAGACGCTCGATGACGCACAGGAAGTCATCGAAAAAGGGGAAGCCAAGAACAGCCTTATGAAACACATCTCCAAGCTTCCCAAGGAACAAAGGGAAGTGGTAATGCTTAGGCATTATTACGAGATGTCATTTAAAGAGATAGCTGAACTGACCAATGTGTCGATCAATACGGCACTTGGAAGAATGAGATATGCTCTTATTAACCTGAGAAAAATGTTTGATAAAGAACATGGAAAAGAAGAAAAATATGTCGAACGTAGATGAGCTATGTGTCAAGTATGTGTTCGACGAACTGGATCCTTCTGAAATAACCCTGGTCGAGCAGGCGATGAACTACGATCAGAACCTGCTTATCGAGATTGAAAGTCTGAAAAGCACATGGCGCAAGCTCAAAAAACTGCCCGAAATGAGTCCGCCTGACAATATCAGCGAAGCGGTGATAGAACAGGCAAGAGAATACTCGAATCAGCAGCAGCTTTTTGGCAGCCAATGGAAAAACCCCGGTCTGCTTGCAACCGCCGCCATTGTCATTTTCAGTTTGATGATATCAACTGCCTATCTTCTTCCGGCAGGAAACGGCGACTCGGCAGATATTACTCCGGTATCATCGGAAATGAACAAAGCGGGTAGTTCCGGTGGCACAGTTATCACTACCAGCCAGTCCGATAATCATTCTCTTTTTGATTTCAAGGCTGACCAGGGCAATTTTATCTCTCCCGTCGAGCAGGCAGAACGGCACGCTGCTGCAGACTCTGTTCACCGTGACAATACACAGAGCGGTGTCACCAATATGCAGACACCTGTCATGTCACCAGCATTTCGAGATTTCCAGTTAACCGGAACCGGACAATAAAGACGCCTATAGCTGATTCTATACGACCTGCATTCTTACATTAAATTTTGCTTCAGTTGCTTCACCCCGGACAGTTTATACTGCCACCTTTCAAAATATATTCTTACCTTTACGGTTTGTGAAAATTTGTGTTGACCAGCGCAGATTTAATCGCCAAGTCCGGATAAATTACGTTTTATTGTATGGGAAAAGTTATCTCTGTAGCAAACCAAAAAGGTGGAGTAGGAAAGACAACAACAGCTATAAACCTGGCAGCAAGTCTTGCAGCGATAGAGCACACTACACTGCTTATCGATATTGATCCGCAGAGCAATTCCACAAGCGGCACCGGGTTTGAGTACAAGGCTATAGAGTACTCCGTGTATCAGGTCATGGTAGAAGGATACAATGCCGGGAAGGCAGTAAAAAAAACCGAATTGCCTTATCTGGATGTCATACCTTCACACATCAACCTTGTTGGTGCCGAAATTGAAATGGTAGACAGACCTCACAGGGAGAAGATCCTCAGAAATGCCATTACCGATATCAGGGACGAATATGATTTTATCATCATTGACTGTCCGCCGTCGCTGGGATTGCTTACAATTAATGCACTGACCGCTTCTGATTCGGTTCTCATTCCTGTACAGTGTGAATATTTCGCGCTCGAGGGTCTGGGGCAGCTTCTCAATACCATAAAAATCGTGCGCCAGCATCTGAACACGGATCTTGACATCGAGGGTGTTGTGCTTACGATGTATGACACGCGGACAAGGCTTTCCAATCAGGTTGCCGAAGAGGTCAAAAGATATTTCGACAACCGGGTATTTGAAACGGTCATCTCCCGTAATATCAGGCTTGCCGAAGCACCCAGTTTCGGCAAACCGGCTTTATTGTATGACTCCGTCTCTATCGGGTCGAAAAATTATCTGGCACTGGCAAAGGAGATTGTCAGGAGAAACAAAAAACGTTTTAAACACAGCTCCGTATTCGCTGAAAAGAATAAGCAGGCATCAAATTAAAAAGGCAGACTGCAAGGATGGATCATTATGACTAAGAAAGTTTTAGGAAGAGGTCTCGGAGCTTTTTTCCCGGAATATGAGGATGATCAAACCTCGGAGTCCGGCGGATCCAGGGAGCATCAGGTACTGAAAAGAGTAAATATTACCGTAGAGCTGCCCGTTTCGGATATCCGTCCTAACCCGCATCAGCCGCGTGAAGATTTTGATGAGATTAAACTGCAGGAGTTATCCGACTCCATCAGGCAGCATGGATTGATTCAGCCCGTAACCGTCAGAGCCATAAGTGAGGACAAGTTCGAGCTTATTAGCGGTGAGCGTCGTCTCAGGGCGACAAAAATGGCTGGAATCACAACCATACCTGCGTACATCCGCGAGGTCGATGATGACGACATCATTGCCTTTGCATTGATTGAAAATGTTCAGCGCGAACAGCTGAACCCAATCGAAGTAGCCCTCGGATACAAGAGGCTTTTGGAAGAATGCGATTTTACCCAGGACCAGGTCGCAAAAAAGCTGGGAAAGAACAGATCGACGGTTACCAATATGCTCAGGCTGCTGAATCTGCGTCCGACCATACAGTCTGCGCTTAAGACAAACAAGATCAGCACAGGCCATGCCCGGACCTTAATTACCATAGAAGATCCGAAAGTGCAGGATAAACTGCTGAACAAGGCCATTGAAGAGGACTGGTCGGTACGGCAAATAGAAGATGCCGTGCGCAAGCTGGATCAGAAGAAAAAGTCCCGCAACAAACTTCTGAAAGAAAAGGACCAGAAGGATGTGCATCTTATGGAGATATCAAACCGTTTGAGAAACAAGTACAGTACCAGGGTTCAGATAAAAAAGAAAAATAAAGGCGGTGAAATTCGCCTTGAATATTACTCTGATGACGATTTCGAAAGGCTCATATCACTGCTGGAATCGGCTCAGGAATGATCCGCCCGGGTTGCGGAACAGGTACTGGAAGTTTATAGGACTTATCATACTTCTGCTAACCGGTGCACACAATGCTCAAGCCTCTGCAGGTTACGCTGCTTATCCGGGAGATAATGGATTTGGGGCCAGTTCCGGTGAGATTGCTCTGAGATACAGTCCGGGTAACACCAGCATCAATAACATAAGCAACATCAGCATGTATCCGGCCTGTTCCCGTTCGGTCATCAGCAAATTCAGAACGGGTCAGGACGGCAACGGGAATATGACCGAAGGCGGTATCCGTGACACGGTTCCCGATCCGTCCAGTGTGTGGAGAAAATCACTCATGGTACCAGGCTGGGGGCAAGTTGTAAATGAACAGACCTGGAAAGTCCCGGTCATATACGGACTGCTTGGCGGATTGACTTATTACAGCATCCTGATGCATCAGAATTACAGAGATTACAGAGCTGCATTTTATAATTCGCAACCTGATACTGATGATGAGCGTTTCGGGCCGACTCCCGGTCATATTGATCCCAATACCAATCCTGAGTCACTTCGTTATACTAGAAACATGTACCGTAACAGAAGGGATTTGACATTTATCGGAATATTGCTTGCATACGGGCTGAATATTGTGGACGCTTACGTGTTTGCCCAGATGCGGGATTTCGATGTCAGTGATGATTTAAGCGCCAATATATCGCTTGACAGCCCGCTCTATTCCGGCCATAACGGGGCAGTTGATCAGGTATCGTCCGGAATGATACCCGGCAGCCCGGATAAAACCGGTTTTCGGTTTACCATTTCCCTGCAAATCCCCTGACTAACCGACATAAATATCAGATAATGGAAAAAAAACGACAACAGATTCAAAGCCGGTATGATGCCCGTTTTGAAAAAGATGTATGGAGCGTGTTCAAGGTTATGGGAGAGTTTGTGGATGGCTATGAGCGTATGTCCCATGTAGGGCCGTCCGTTTCATTTTTTGGCTCGGCAAGGTTAAAAAGTGACAACCCTTACTATCAGATGGCTGTACAGACAGCGAAAGAGCTGTCCCAGATCGGATTCGGAATTATAACCGGTGGCGGCCCGGGGATAATGGAAGCGGGAAACCGGGGAGCCAATGAGGGAGGAGGTACATCAGTCGGATTGTGTATTTCGCTTCCCATGGAAGAAGACGGTAACTATTACATTGAAAAAGAGTACCGGATCAACTTCAACTACTTTTTTGCACGCAAGGTTATGTTTGTGAAATATGCCCAGGGCTTTGTTGTGCTGCCGGGAGGCCTTGGAACACTGGATGAGTTTTTTGAAGCCCTGACTCTAATCCAGACCCGGAAAATCCATCGTTTTCCGATCGTTATGATGGGTAAAGAGTACTGGGATGGTCTTATTTCATGGATGAAAAATACGATGGTCGCCAGCGGTACAATTGACGCTGAAGATCTTGATCTGTTTCATATAACAGATGATCCTGAAGAAGCGCGGGATATTATTTATAACTTTTATCAGGAAAATAAATTGAGGCCCAACTTTTAGATTTCTTTGCATTTATAACCCATAGAGAATTTTTAATGGCATTATAAAACTAAAATGTTAAATTAGGCAACTCTAAAAGTACGATTATCCTGCTCAAAGACGTTTATCTAACGACTACTAATCCAAAATCAACGTAAAGCCTTATGAAAGCTGTCAAAAGCTCTTTATCGATCTTCACCGCTCTGCTGTTGGTTTTTGCAGTGAATTACTCTGCAGATGCCCAGTCCAGAGAAGATGCCATTTCGACTTTTAACGAAGGTTTCGCCTTGTTCAATGAAGAAGGGGATAATCTTGGCGCTATTGAAAAATTCAAGGAAACGATCGAAATAGCCGATCAGGTGGGATCGGAAGCCGATGATATTCGTGACCGTGCCGTCGGACAAATACCGCGTCTGGCATTTATGCATGCCGCTCAGCTTGTCAGAGACCGAGAACTCGAAGAGGCCATCGAAGGTTTTCAACTGGCCATTGAATATGCGGAAGAATATGATGATGAAGACATTCTCCGTCGTGCCCGCGGTAATCTGCCGGCGCTGCACCTGAACCTGGGTAATCAGTTATACCGGGATGAAATGAATGATGAAGCACTTGAGCAGTATGAAAAAGCGCTTGAGCTCAACCCCTCATATGTAAGCGCATACTATCAAAAAGGACTTGTATACCGTCGTTTCGGGGATTTGGATCAGGCACTTGAGCACTTCGATACTTCCATTGAACTTGCAAGGGAAGCGGATGATGAGGAAAACGTAGAACGAAGTGAGCGTGCAGCAAGAGACTACCTTGTATATCGTGCGTCTGAGCAGATCGAGGAAGAAAATTACAACCGCGCACTTGACCTGCTTAACAGAGCGGCCGGATATGGCGAAAGTGCAAGACTTCACTACCGCTTTGCTGAAACCTATAATTACCTTGAGCGTCATTCTGATGCACTGAGCAGTGCAGAAAGGGCCCTGGAACTGGAGGATGGAGGCAGAGAAGACCATGCACGTATATATTTTGAGCTGGGTCTTGCACATAAAGGACTTGATAATACCGCAGATGCCTGCAGCGCTTTCGAAAATGCCATGGTCGGCGAATACAGATCACCCGCCGAACATGAAATGGAGCACGAGCTCAACTGCGAATAGCTTTTTTAGTTTTTTAAGACTAAATTTCAAAAACTCCGGTCACGAATATGGCCGGAGTTTTTTTTTACATATATGACTGTTTTCGGTATTGGATCGGGAGTGGTTGATCATCGAAAACCGGTATTTCCAGGTATCATGCAACTATTAAAACCTTGAACATATGGTAAGTGAAATGGATAAGAATCTGCAAATCAAATGCAGCAATACAATCAGGGGGCTGGCTATTGATGCAGTGCAGGCTGCAAACTCGGGTCATCCCGGAATGCCAATGGGAATGGCAGATGTCGCATTTGTTCTCTGGACCGAATTCTTAAAACACAATCCGGATAACCCGGACTGGTTTGACCGTGATCGTTTTGTCCTCTCTGCAGGACACGGCTCCATGTTGCTCTACAGCCTTCTTCATCTTACCGGGTACCCATTACCACTGCAGGAGCTGAAGCAGTTCCGGCAGTGGGACAGCAAAACTCCCGGTCACCCTGAGTTTGGTTTGACAAAAGGTGTTGAAACCACAACCGGACCACTTGGGCAAGGCTTTGCCAATGGTGTCGGCATGGCCATCGCCGAAACACATCTTGCTGATAAATGCAACACAATTGACCTGAATGTCATCGATCATCATACCTACGCAATTGTCAGTGATGGTGATCTGATGGAGGGGATCAGTCATGAGGCAGCATCACTTGCCGGCCACCTGGGTCTTGGAAAGCTGATTTATTTTTATGATGACAATGGCATAACCATTGACGGGTCAACTGATCTGGCTTTTTCCGAAAATGTAAAACAACGATTCGAAGCCTATGGCTGGCATTGTATTTCAATCGACGGGCATGATTTTAAAGCCATCAGAAATGCCACCAACGAAGCAAAAGCGGAAAGTGAGCGTCCGTCACTGATACTCTGCAAAACACATATTGGCTATGGAAGTCCGAACAAGCAGGGAACTGCTGAGTCTCACGGCGCACCGCTTGGAGACGATGAAATCCGGCTGACAAAAGAACGTCTGGGACTGGAGCCGGAGCAAAAATTTCAGATTGATGAAGATGTAAAAACTTTTTTCAGAAAAGCAGTTGAAAAGGGAAAGCAGGTGGAAATGGAGTGGAATGAGCGGGTCAGTCAGCTTTCCGAAGATGCTCCGGAAAAAGCGGCCTTTCTTGACTCCTGCATTAACAGGAACATTCCCGATATAGCGGACGCATTGCCGTCATTTGAAGCAGACGCGAAAGGGATGGCAACCAGAAAAGCTTCCGGGTCAGTACTTGATAGCTTGATGCAAAAAATTCCTCATATTATTGGCGGTTCGGCTGACCTGACACCGAGCAACAATACCAAGGCCAAAGGAATAGGTATATACTCTGCCGGTGACAGAGGAGGGAGGTATATCCATTATGGTGTCCGCGAACACGGGATGTGGGGTGCCATGAACGGCATTGCTCTGCATGGCGGACTGATTCCCTTCGGAGGAACATTCCTGATTTTTTCAGATTACTGCCGGCCCTCAATCAGACTGGCTGCATTGTCCGGCTTGCCATCTGTCGGAGTTTTCACCCATGATAGTATCGGCTTGGGCGAGGATGGCCCGACGCATCAGCCTGTAGAACAGCTCTCTTCACTGCGGGCGATTCCAAACCTCGTTCTTCTGAGGCCCTGCGACGCTAATGAAACTGCCCGGGCATGGAAAGTGGCTTTGGAGCGGACAGACGGTCCCACACTGATCGCACTAAGCCGGCAGCCCATTCCGACCCTTGACAGGAAAACCTTCGCGTCAGCTTCATTAGTCGAAAAGGGTGCATATGTACTTGCGGATGCAGAAAACAAGGATCCTGATATAGTAATGATCGGTACCGGTGCTGAGGTATCTCATCTTGTTGAGGCCCGCAGAATTCTTTCGAAAAAAAACATTCATGCCAGAGTGGTTTCCATGCCAAGCTGGGAACTTTTCCGGAAACAGAGTGCGTCCTACAGAAAATCGGTACTTCTCTCGGATGATATACCGAAACTGTCAATGGAAGCAGGTGTTTCCCATGGATGGTCTGAATGGACCGGTCCCAATGGAGTTTCGATTGCAATTGATCATTTTGGGGCATCGGCACCCTATAAAACCATATTTGAAAAATTTGGTTTTACACCGGAAAATGCAGTGGCGACGGCTGAGGAGTTGCTGAAGCAGTAGTTTTTGCAGTATTTCCTGAAAAATCACAGGCAAATTCGGTTATGCTCATCCGGCTGAAGAAGGCGGCATCATGATGGATAATGTAACAGGTGCAACAGACTTCAGCCAGAGCTGATGATTCTTCAGGATTCCGTTTCTGCAGTTTCTTCAGCGTCTGGTGGCTGCATTACAGGGGAAGGATGTTTTTGAATGCAGGTAAAGGTGATATCATCGCAAAGCTTTTCACCTGAGATGAACTCTTCTGCCGAAATCTGAATTTTGTTCAGAATGGTTGTGGCATTAAGGGATCCATACAGCTCAAGAAGCTGAACAAGACGATGATCACCATACTGCTCTTTGTTTTCATTGCGGGCCTCGGTCAAGCCATCCGTATAAAAAAGAAGCTTGTCACCCGGCCGCATCGTAACCTGAATCTGTTTCAGGTTTTTTTCCAGCACCCCTGTTTGAGACATTCCGAGTGCCAGTCCGGATGATCTCAGTTCACTGATGGTATCTCTTGCCGCCAGATAAAACAGAGGAGGATTGTGCCCGGCTCTGCAAATTTTCACGGGTGAGCCGTCTGAGGGGAAAAAGGCAGCACAGGCAGTGACAAAGGTCTTGTCTTTTTTCCCGGATTTGATGTAATCATTCAGATGCATAAAAAGTTCTTTCGGTTCCGGTTCAAACTTTTCGGTGATCAAATGCACCAGCGCCTGAAGTCTGACCATATATAATGCCGCGGACAAGCCCTTGCCCGATACATCAGCAATGATATAATATGTTCCGCCGGGGGAATGGATAACATCGACATAATCACCGCCTACATCACTGGCAGTGCTTGCAAAAGAGGCAAATTCAAGATCGTCCAGCTTTATATTCGAAGAAGGCAGCAGACTGATCTGGATATCTTTTGCCAAATCAATTTCTCTTTTGACATCCGACTTTTCCAGAAGTTCCAGTAAAAGAAGCAGTACCAGTGTTATGATGGAAACCGGTAAAAGAAGGGCTGCAACAGGCCCGGTTCCCACAAAATAAATTGCGAAACCGACAAAAGACAAACCAAGTGCCAGCCGACGGCCCGGAGTCAGCCGGGATAGCAGCGAAGAGATTAATTTGAAGACGCGAACTGGCGGCTGTTTTTTATCTGCGCTTTCCCTGGAAACCCCGACAGCATCATAATACAATTCCATCAGCCTCCGGGAGTCGTCATGCAACTCCCTGCCGATGCGTTCGGCAGTCATATCGCGCGTGTATTCACGATAAAAAGTTCTTGTCCTCTCAAACTTCTGACGGGTTTCGTTTTCCAGGCTCATACGTATTAATTCAGGAGAGAAATAAGCACAAATGAATCATCTCAAAACAATAATCTGCAACAAAAAGCATATGTCAACATATCAATGGTATTCGGATAATTAAACTAAAAGTTATATGAAAATTGAGTTATTTTAACCAGCCGGATGGTAATTACAAATGAATAATACCAAAAATCCGGAGGTATACGGACATCATCAGCATGATAAATGTATACAGAAAAATTCATCCGGCAACACAAAACAACGGAATTTCTCTCATGCCCGAAAAACTTTTTTTGATTGACGGAACAGCGCTGGCCTACAGGTCATATTTCGCGATGATAAAGAGCAATCTGAAGAATGCCGAAGGAATTCCGACCGGAGCCATGTATGGTTTTGCAAATGCTCTCGTCAATCTTCTTGATAAGGAAAAACCGGAATTTCTTGCTGTAGCCTGGGATACCCATGCTCCTACATTTCGCCATGAGATGGATGAAAACTACAAGGCAAACCGTCCGCCGCAACCCGAAGAACTTCAGAAGGCCATACCGCTGATAAAGGAAATGGTTGCACTTTTCGGATTTGAAAATATTGAAAAGGACGGGTATGAAGCTGATGATCTTATCGGCACGCTGGCAACGGAAGCCAAAAATGAGCAGGTAGCCGTTTACATGGTAACTCCCGACAAAGACTTCATGCAGCTGGTCGGCGATAACGTTTATATGTACAAGCCATTGAACAGGGGGGACGGTTTTGACATTATCGACTCTCAGGGGGTTGTGGATTACTTTGGTGTATCACCGGAGCAGGTGGTTGACATCCTGGCACTCATAGGAGATACATCGGACAACATTCCGGGTGTTCCCGGGATCGGGAAAAAGGGAGCCGCCAAAATTATCGGGGAATACGAAACCCTGGAGAATGCAATAGATCAGGCACCCTCCATGAAAAGCAAACGTGCCAGGGAGGGATTGACAAATAACAAGGATCAGGCACTGAAATCCAGGGAAATGATTATCATCAATACGGATGTACCCGAAACCGTATCCTGGAAAGAGCTGAAATGGCACGGCGTCGATACCGAAAAGCTCGTGTCTTTTTTCAAGCGAATGCAGTTCCGTTCGCTGGCCCGGAAAATTGCAACGGCTGACAGCGGTATGCTTGGAACCATCAGTGATAAACTGCAAACCGAAGGTCAGGGATCTTTATTCGACGTTGAACCGGAACCTGGCACTGAGAGTGAATCAGTGAATTCCGCCTCAACTTTTGACACACTCAATCCGGATGAAGTCGATTACATAACAGTGACCAGTTCCGAAGCGTTGCAAAGCAGCATTGATACTCTGATGCAGGCCGGCAGCTGGAGTTTTGATACAGAGACGACATCAACCAACCCGCAGCAGGCGGATTTGCTGGGCATTGCTTTCTCTGACAAAAAAAACCGGGGATGGTATGTTCATGTGTCCGACTTTGACAAAAAGACACTGCTGCAGATGCTGAAACCCCTGTTTGAGCGGAATGATGTCCTCAAAGTTGCTCATCATTTTAAATATGACTACAGAGTTCTGCAGCGGTTTGGCATCACCATCAAAGGAAAGTGTTTTGACACGATGCTGGCCGCATATCTTATTGACTCCGGCCAGAAAATGGATATGAACTCATTGGCACAGGGATATTTGAATTATGATCCGGTCAGCATTGAATCACTCATCGGAGAAAAGGGACGCAATCAGAAATCGATGCGGGATATTCCCCTTGAAGATGTCGCTCCCTACGCATGTGAGGATGCCGATATCACCCTGCAGCTTTTCAATGTTATGAAAAAAAAGCTTCAGGAGCTGGAAGTCACCGGACTTGCAGAGAATATCGAGTTTCCCCTTGCCCGGGTGCTTGGAGACATGGAATCCAATGGTTTTAAACTGGATCTGGACCTGCTTTCATCCTTTTCCGATGAGCTGGAGCGCGACATAATTTCGCTTCGCGACAAAATTTATCATCTGACAGGCGAAGAGTTTAATATCAACTCAACGCAGCAGCTTGGAAACATCCTGTTCGAGAAAATGAATCTGCCGTCAAAGAAGAAGACGGCGACCGGAAAATATTCAACTTCGGAGCAGGTGCTTGCACAGCTGGCTCAGGAATATGACGTGGCCGCAAAAATACTGGAATACCGCGGTCTGTCAAAGCTGAAGTCCACTTATGTGGATGCTTTGCCAAAGCTGGTTAATGAGACTACCGGCAGAATCCACAGCACATTCAACCAGCATGTTACGGCTACCGGACGCCTTTCATCAACGCAACCCAATTTGCAAAATATTCCGGTACGTACGGAACGTGGAAGGGGCATCCGCAAAGCCTTCGTTGCCGCTGAAGGGTACCGGATTCTGGCTGTCGATTATTCCCAGATCGAACTTCGCATCATTGCTTCCATATCCGGTGATGAAGCAATGATACGGGCATTTAATGAAGACGAAGATATTCACAGCCGTACCGCAGCTGAACTGTTCGGAGCAGACTCCCTGGAAAAGGTGGACCGGGAACAGCGAAGGAAGGCCAAAGAGGTGAATTTCGGTATTCCCTACGGAGTCAGTGCTTTCGGGCTTGCACAAAGGCTGGGAATTTCGAACAAGGAGGGAAGGGCAATCATTGATGCCTATTTTGACCGTTTCCCGGGTATCAGGAGTTTTATTGAGGAAACTACCGCGTTTGCAAGGGAAAAAGGATATGTTCAGACATTGTCCGGCCGGCGGCGTTATATTCCGGATATTCATTCCCGCAATCAAAATATTCGCGGTTTTGCCGAGAGGACGGCTGTGAATATGCCTATTCAGGGCACGGCCGCTGATCTGATAAAGATTGCAATGATTGAAGTCGACAAAGCGCTTGCCTCCGATGAGTCACGGACACGCATGCTTCTTCAGGTTCATGACGAACTGGTGTTCGAATTGCCTGAAGAGGAGACTGAAACTACTCCTCAGAAAATCCGCTCAATCATGGAGCAGGCCATGGATCTGAAAGTGCCCCTTAAAGCCGAAACCGGCATTTCGGATAACTGGCTGGATGCCCATTGACATTCTTCTTATGTCCAATGCTTCTTCGTCATTACCCACATGATGCCTGAAAAAGCCGGTGTATCTGTCGGCACCGGCTTTTTTATGAATTAAAAGCGGGCTACCTCAGACTGATACCCAGTCCGGCGCTGATCATGTGATAGTCAGCCAGGGTATAATCAACATTGAACGTGACCAGGGGCAGGCTGATGCGAACTCCGGCCAGGGCACGGAAACTATTGGCACCGTCAATTGAAATATCAATCGGATCATCCAGCGATGTCAGTTTTCGCACGGGCTCTCCGTCTTCCTGAGTGAGTACGTAAAACGGAAAGCGGCCGTCAACATTTATGGATGTATTGGATGCTTCGAATCCTGCACCTGCATACACCGAAATTACAGGGAGTGATTTACCCACGAGAAGATTTACAGTATAGGCATTTGTACTGAAGCTAACCTCCTGATCTTCCCAGGCCGGATGCTCAGGTCCGCCAAGGTCATCCTGGATCTGATCATTGTCCGGATCAAAATCATCAGGACGCGAATCCAGTCCGGCGCTGGATCCGAAGGCTGTGTAGCCTGCCATCAGAGAGAACGTTACGGGAAGGAGAGCACCTCCGGGCAGCCATTGATTCAGTTCGTGCTTAACACCAAGGCCATACAGATAGATTTCGCCGTAATCAAGGAATTTCACCGGTGGGATAAACCGTGCCATAATTTCCGTGTCCCCAAACACACCAACCCCGGCCTGAACCATGGGTGTTGCTATAAATTGCTGGCCGGTGCCCGGTGGCATCCTGAAATCAGCCAGCCGCAAGCCCTCAATCTCATAGGCAAGCCGTACATCCGTACTTGAACTGCCGCTGAAAGTGGGTGTTACAGGTCCGCCATCTATCGTATTTATGGTACTGAAATCAAGCTCGCTTACATCAAAACTTTGTCTTGCATCCGGAACAAGTGCCACAGCTGTATTGATTTTTACATGAAAACCAAGAAATCCGTGTGCATTGGCCCGGTCAACCCAGCCGGAATTCAAACCCGCGCCGAATCCGTCACCAAATGGTTCAAGGTATTCCTCGAAAAGCAGCTGGCCGTCTTCAACGCCACCCCTCAGAAAGTCACCAACGTCCCCGAGTTGCGCATGAGCATTTTGTGGGAGAAATGATAAGGCAGCGAAAATTATGATGGCCGATAATGCAGGTATATACTTTTTTGTAACAGTGTGATACATATCCTGTCCCTCCAGTTTTTTCGGTTACAGTCAGTCTGGTTTGAAACTAATTTCAGCTAATGTAGTGTATTTTTTCAAGAAGCCAAACTGTCAACGATATTTACATAACTGCGGTAGCGGGATTCGGAGATGTCACCGTTTTGAAAGGCTTCTATGACTGCGCAGGAGGGCTCATGACGATGTGTGCAGTTATAAAACCGGCATGATTCGCGCAGTACCTTCATCTCGGGATAAAACAGGGAAACTTCGTAAGGTTCAAAATTGACCAGCCCGAATTCACGTATGCCCGGAGTATCTACAACATAGGTGTCATCAGCAAGTGTAAAAAGCTGGGCAAAAGTGGTTGTGTGTTTACCTTTATTGGAGAAGTTGCTTATTTCACCTGTTTTGAGATTCAGATCCGGGTTCAGTGTATTAAGGATGCTTGTTTTTCCGGTGCCGGAATGTCCGGTCATGGCAGAAAGCTTCCCTTTCATACCGTCAAACAGCCGGTCTATGCTTTCCCGGTCATAAATACTTACGGCAAAGAAAGGATAGCCGAGTCCGGAATACAACTCCTCCAGTTCGGTGATCTTGTTTTCATCTTTTTCATTCCTGACCAGATCCGATTTATTGATGACGATTACCGGATTTATCTCATTGGCCCCGGCAGAGACCAGGAGGCGATCGATAAAGCCGGTTTTAAAAGCCGGCTTTTTAAATGACTGGATAATCAGTATCTGGTCGAGATTGGCAGCAATTATCTGAATGCCTTTTTTCCCGTGGGTAGCCTGCCGCACCAAACGGTTTTTCCGTTCGAAGATCTGATCTATTATCCCTGTTCCGTCAGCCTGCAGGTCAACGCTGACGTTATCACCAACGGCAACCGGATTGGTCACTTCTTCATCTGAAAGGCGGAATTTACCCGGGAGGCGGCAGGATACCATTCGTTTGTCATCCAGCAGAACGTGATACCAGCTGCCGGTCGCTTTGATGATCAATCCCTGCATATGATTTTCAAATTCCCTGGAGATTTCATTTTGCAGTGATCATTTAGCCGGCATGTTTCAGTTTGCTGATACACTTTCCGATTCAGGTTCACTCAGGTACTCTTCTTTCCTTTTGCTTCGTTCATTGTCGCTTTTCCGGCTTTTAAACTTTTGGGCAGGATCAGTCACGGGCTCTTTTTCCAGTACAAGATCCAGTATGGGGTCCATTCGGTCAAGATACTGAAACTTCAGGCCCTTGATCACATCCTGTTCAATCTCATCAACATCTTTTTGATTTCTCTTGGGAAGTATGACCGTTTCTATCCCTGCCCGTTTGGCGGCAAGTGTCTTTTCCTTGATACCGCCAACAGGCAACACGGAGCCTCGTAAAGTGATTTCGCCGGTCATCGCAACGGTGTTTTTGATTTTTCGCTGTGTAAAAATGGAAGATACAGCAGAAAGAAGTGCCAGTCCCGCAGAGGGACCGTCTTTTGGAACCGAACCGGCAGGAACGTGTATATGGAGATCCCATTCATTGAAAGCAGCATCGGGAATTCCAAGTTCTGATGCACGGGATTTCAAATAGCTCAGGGCAAGCATGGCAGACTCTTTCATGACATCGCCCAGCTGTCCGGTAATGTTCAGTTTTCCTGATCCCCGGGAAACATTGGCTTCAATAAAAAGAATATCTCCGCCGTAGGGCGTCCAGGCCAGTCCGGTAGCCACGCCCGGGACCGTAGTTCTTTCTGCAACGTCAGAGAAATAGCGGCGTTTCCCAAGGTAATCTTCGATATCTTTGACTCCGATGGATGCCTTTGTAATCTCTTCTGATGCTATTTTGCTGGCGACCCCGCGGGCCAGGGAACCGATTTCACGCTCGAGGTTTCGCACACCGGATTCACGCGTATATCCGTCAATTACTTTCTCTATCGCTTTGTCTGATACCCGGAATTGTGACTTTGTCAGTCCGTTTTCTTTGACCTGTTTCGGAACCAGGTATTTTTTTGAAATCTGCAGCTTTTCCTCAAGAGTGTAACCGCTCAGATAGATCATCTCCATACGGTCTCTGAGGGCAGCAGGAATGGTGTCCAGATTGTTTGCCGTGGCAATAAACAGCACCTTGGACAGGTCATATTCCACTTCAAGGTAATTATCATAAAACGTATGATTCTGCTCGGGGTCAAGCACCTCGAGCAGTGCCGATGTCGGGTCTCCTCGGAAATTCATGCCGACCTTGTCAATTTCATCAAGCATCATTAGCGGATTGCTTGTACCGGCTTTTTTAATGCTTTGGATGATGCGGCCGGGAAGCGCCCCGATGTAGGTGCGGCGGTGGCCTCTTATCTCGGCTTCATCCTGCAGACCGCCAACGCTGAAACGCTGGAATTCACGATTCATCGCACGGGCGATAGACCTTCCCAAAGAGGTTTTTCCGACTCCCGGCGGGCCGTAAAAGCACAGAATAGGTGCTTTCATGTCTTTTTTCAGCTTCAGTACCGAGAGGTATTCTACAATACGCTTCTTTACTTTTTCCAGGCCGTAGTGGTCTTCATCCAGAATTTTTCTGGCGTTTTTGAGATCCAGCTTGTCTTCGGAGTAGTGATTCCACGGCAAATCAACCAGCCATTCAACATAGTTATAAATTACACCATGGTTTGGCGCATTGGCCGGAGTTCTTTCGAGACGGTCAAGTTCCTTGTCAAGAACCTTCCGCACATTCTCGGGAAATTCCTTTTCGTCTGCTTTGGCCCGGAGCTTTTTTACATCCTCCTGCTCACTGTCCTCACCGAGTTCTTCCTGGATGGCCTTCAATTGCTGGCGCAGATAGAAATCTTTCTGCTGCTTGTCAATGTCCGTTTTTACCTTGGACCGGATCTCTTCGCTCAGGTTAAGAACCTGCATCTCCTTTTTGAGATAATTCATCACCTTTTCCATTTTGTCAGAAAAGGTTTTTATCTCAAGAAGAGCCTGTTTTTCATCCAGCGAGATATTCAGATTTGAGCTGATAAAATTCAGCAGGAAGGTCGGACTGTTGATGTTGTTGATTGCAATGCCGGCCTCGGATGGGATGTTCGGAGACAGGTTTACAATCTGTGTCGCCGTCTCCTTGATTGACCGCATGGCCGCGTCGAGTTCAACTCCGGAAACATCCTGATTGTAGACAAAGGGCTTGACCCTGGCTGTATAGTAGGGTTCGACACTGACGAATTCTTCAATTTCGAAGACGCTTTTACCCTGGATGACAATACTTTTGCTGCCATCAGGCATTTTGATCAGCTTGAGGATCTGGGCTACAGTGCCGACATGATAAAGCTCATCTGGTGCCGGATCTTCCTGATCCTTGTTTTTTTGTGTTACTATTCCGACTGTTTTATCGGTTTCATATGCTTTCTTTACAAGCTCGAGCGAACGGTCTCGGCCGACGGTAATGGGTATGACGACACCAGGGTAGAGGACCGTATTTTTCAGCGGAAGAATCGGCAGCTCTTCCGGTATGTCAGATTCGGTCATTTTCTTCTCTTCTTCCTCAGAGAGAAGCGGAATTGCCTGTTCAAAATCGTCAAACTCATCTTCCGAAAGATTGTGCGTAAGTATTTTCAGCCCATCAAAGTTTTGCATGAATAAATCTTTTATATATGGATATTCTGTCGGTAAAATACGAATTAAGTTTCTGGTCTGTAACTATTAAGTTTCCGGTCTGTTACTGACGAATTGAAAACTGCCCGGTATGGAAAGAAACCGGATTTTTATCTCATCGTTCATTAAAATTCCAACCAAAATGGCGCAACAAATGAACCAAAAAATAAACTGTGTACATTTCGTCATAGAATCCGACAAATCAGCAGAGTTTTCTGGTGAGACCGAAAAATCACTGATTATGGAAGCAGCTGGCTGACGTTTCCCGGACAATATGGCAGACTATTGACAACCAGGTGTCCGAACCCGGTTCTCTGGCCATTGTTTGCTCCGGTTTCGCAGTTGTGATATTATGCAGCTGGATCTCAGAAACTTATTCGCAGGCTCATTCCGGAAACAGAGCCGGCAACCCAATTTGTTTTACCGGAGTCACTGTTTCTGTGGAGCCGAACAGCACCTGAAGCAGATACAGGACCCGCATCCAGGCCCAGTCCGGCACCAAAAGAAATACTGCCGTCGGGACGGATCTGCATGCTGCCTTTGACAGGAAGAAAGGGCAAAATTCTGATCTCAGATCCAAGGGACGTTATCCATCCGTCGGTTTCAAACTCAGGGGCATTGAAACGATAGTTAAGATCGATCAATCCGACAAACCAGTTATATTGAATTGCTGCTCCCAGGTGCAGCTTTGTCGGCAACTGCACATAGTAAGCTGATTCATCCACGTCAGCAAGATTTTCAAATACAGACTGCTCCGCTTCATCTTTTGCCAGGTAGTGAAACAATTCAGCCGGGTAACCGGAGAAGCCGGCATCTGACTCCGGAATATCTTCATATGTCCTGGTGATTGTTCTGGATTCGCGGGTTCCGTCATGATTATGATATCGAACAGCACCAAGGTCGTGAACGGCAATGCTAAAGCGAAGGGACTTTCTCAGGGGCCGGTCGACATGTGGTGACAGCGCTATATCATCGCCCAGCGGCATGACATAGGTTAGGCCTGCATCCAGACCCATCCCGATTCCGTTGACCTCCATATTTGAAGATCGGGAAAAATGTTCCCGGTGAGTCTGATGCGGATCAGCACCGGCGATCAGTTCCGATACAAAACGGTCGATGTCACCCGCAACGTGCGCAGTTAAATGTTTCGAATTATCCCATTCATTGTCAGAGCGGATATAGCGGGATTCGAATTCACTGTCTGAATGCATGCCACCAAGGATAAATTTGGGTGCAATTCCAAAGTAGAGTGTGTTCAGGTCTGCCGTCCAGTTATTGAACATGGTGACCTCCCTTGCAAACCCCACTGACAGTTCATGATATACATGATACTGTTCTGACAATCTTCTGCTGAGTGACTCTTCTTCTCCGGATTCTGATGCATTGGCAGCATCAAACCAGTTCCGGCTGATTTGAAATGATGACATGCCACGGGAGCGAAGGGCAACAGAACGTGCCGAGTTCCCGCCGGACCAGCTTATTGCAACCGGGGTGAATTCATATTTCCTGGTGTGGCGCAACCGGTCATCATTTGAAAATAAGCTGGTGACGTCATCGTCAGACCAGGATTCATTGCCCGGTGTGGTCCCGGAGTAGAAGTGACGGGATACAATGTCCGGAAAGTGGCTCCAGCTGCTGATTCTCTCCCCGCGGCTGTCATACACGCCTCCGCTGCCCGCAGAAATCTGAAATCGCCCCGACCGCTTATGAAGCGCAAGATTTGCAGGGTTGTGAAAATGAGCATCTATGCCGCTCAGATATGCCGTGCCTCCCCCGAGCGCAACGATATCAGGATGGCCGACTGAACGGGCTGTTACCGTAGCACAAACTCCTGTAAACAGCAAGGTCAGCAGCAACGGACGGATTTTGATTAATAACAATGCGAACACCTCAGGTTTTCCGGGGAAAAGTCGAAAAAATATCTGAAAACTTCAGTATATCAATCAGCCGTGAGTCAGTTGCAGCTGTTCCCGGACAAATTGAAATAATATTGTTCTGCAGCATATACATAAAATACGCAAAAGCGTAAATTATTGTTTGTATAACATATTCTGAATGAATTATTTCAGTTTTTCCTACCTTGAATCAGGAAATTGCCGGAAAACGATATAATGAGAGGAGTTATTTACTATGCAAAAACAAGGTCTGACGCTTGGAAAAATAAACGGCATACGGGTTGGACTGGATTACAGCTGGTTTATCATATTTGTGCTTGTAGTCTACATGCTGGCCGTATGGTTTTTTCCGGAAAACTTTGAAGATGTTTCAACTGCCGGGGCATGGGTTCTTAGTTTGCTGACAGCGTTTCTGTTTTTTTTATCCATTCTGCTGCATGAATTTGCCCATGCCGTGGCCGCCAGAAAGAGAGATGTCGAGATCAGTGAAATTATCCTGTTCATTTTCGGAGGACTGGCGCGCATGAAAAAAGAACCTGAAAAAGCCGCAGATGAATTTGTGATTGCCGGTGCCGGTCCGCTGTGCAGTTTTGTACTGGGAGCCGTGTTCCTGGGTATTGCTTTTCTGTCCGAACCCTTTTTGGGCGAGGGGCTTCACGGCGTTTTCTGGTACATCGGATATATCAATATTTTACTTGTGATCTTCAATCTGGTTCCGGGTTTCCCGCTTGACGGTGGACGGATGATGCGCGCAGCCATCTGGCACTACACCGGCAACCTGAGAAGATCCACACGTGTTGTCAGTATTTTCGGACAGGTGTTTGCCTTCTTTTTAATGTTTGTCGGGGTGATGGTCATTTTTGGCGGTGCTATCATAACCGGTGTCGTCTGGATTTTCGTGGGAATGTTCCTGCTTCAGTCGGCCAAAAGCGGATATTACATGGTTGCCATGCGGGAAGGATTGTCCGGCATACCGGTAAAAAAAATGATGACGATTGATCCGTCCATTGTTCATCCGGACCTCAGCCTCAGAAACCTTGTGAATGAACATTTTTTCAAAAATCGCTTCTCCTGTTTTCCTGTGGTCAGGCAGAATGAGTTTCTTGGTCTTGTTGAGATAAATCAGGTGAAGAACGTAGACAGAGAGAAGTGGGAGCTTGTGAAAGTTTCTGACATAATGACACCCCGGGATGATCTGAACATAGTTCACCCTGAAACCGATGCTTATGATGCTTTAATGCAGATGATTGATTCGCGGAGCGGGCGGTTGCCTGTAATGGAGGGGGATCGCCTGGTCGGAATTATTTCCCGGAAAGATATTCTGCAGTTTGTCGAGTTTCGCGAAACGCTGCAGGGGTGAGCGGCTATCCGATGACTTTCAGCTGGGCCAGCCTGGCCACCAGTTTTTTCTGCCCGACATTTTTGAAGAAGACGGTCAGGCGTGCATCGTCACCCTGACCCTGGCATTGAACAATTTTTCCGGGGCCGAATTTCTTGTGGATGACAGCCATCCCTGATCTCCAGATGATTTCGCCGGTATTCTGGTCATATTCTACACCCATTCCACCGCCGTCATCGGCAGGCGCGGCCGAATCATACGATTCACTATGAAAATCACTGCCTGCACCGGCATTTCCATCATAGTTCGATTGATCATAGGAAATGTAGGTGCCTGATTTCCCGGAGCGGCCTGCCATGCCGGGTGATCCTGTCTGGCGGATCGTGGCACCTGTTTCGGTACGAACCACAGAAGGGTCAACCTCATCCAGAAAGCGCGAGCGGTTCATATCCACCTGCTCGCCAAAGCGGAACCTGTTTTTCGCATAACTGAAATACAGCCGCTTTTCTGCCCGGGTAATTGCTACATAAAACAACCGCCGCTCTTCTTCAATATCAACGTCTTCTCCGCTGCGCCCGCCGATGGGAAACAGATCTTCCTCCAGTCCGGTAATAAAAACAACCGGAAACTCGAGCCCCTTGGATCCGTGCACGGTCATCAGTGTGACTGCCGGATCATCGGTATCATGAGCATCCAGGTCTGTCACCAGACTGATTTCCTGTAGAAAGGCACTCAGGGAAGGGGTGTTGCTGCTTTTTTCGAAGTAGGAAATGGCGTTCAGCAATTCCATGACGTTCTGCCTTCGCATCAGGGAGTCATGGGAATGTTCTTCGACAAACTGCTTGACATATCCGGTCTCATCCAGTAAAAAACGGACCGTATCTGTCAGACCTGTATCTGTGAGCTTCTTGCCGGTTCGCTCCAGAATATCGACAAAGTCGCGGATCCGCCCGATTGCAGGCTTGTAAATGCCCGTAGATTCAACGTCGCCGATGGTATCCCACAATGACTTGTTGTGTTTGCGGGCTATCTGCTGCAGATTTGTTATGGTTTTTTCGCCTACCCCGCGGGCAGGTTCATTGATGACACGCAGCAGGGATTCATCATCATGAGGATTTACAAGAAGTCGAAGGTACGCTGTTACATCCTTGATTTCCTTTCGCTGATAAAATGAAATACCGCCGACTAGCTGATAGGGAACACCTCTGCGCCGGAAAGCATCTTCCAGGACCCTGCTCTGATAATTGGTGCGGTAAAGCACGGCGAAATCCCTGAAACTGAGATGCTCCCGCATTTTCAAATCTTCGATGGAGCGCACGATTCTGTTTGCTTCGTCCCGCTCATCATAATTTTCGAGCACGGTGATAATTTCGCCCCTGTCATTCTGAGTCCAGAGCGTTTTATCCAGACGGGAGGTATTTTGCCGGATGACGGAGTCAGCACATTGCAGAATTGATTTGGTCGAGCGGTAGTTCTGTTCCAGGGGGATCTGGGCGGAATCGGGGTAATCTTCCTTGAAATTGAGAATATTTGAGATATCCGCTCCGCGGAACGAGTATATGCTTTGCGAATCATCGCCTACAACGCAGATATTCTGATGTCCGGCGGCCAGCAGCTGCGTGGCCCGGTACTGGGCATGATTGGTATCCTGATACTCATCGATCAGAATGTATCGAAAATGATTCTGGTATTTTTGAAGTATTTCCGGATGGTGCTCAAAGAGTTCGATAGGCTTTATTAACAAGTCGTCGAAGTCCATGGCATTGTTTTGCCTGCACCGGGCGATGTAGCGTTCGTACACCTGAGCGGCGATATCATCAAGCGAACTCTGGACGAATTTGTTTTTGAAAGCCTCGGGGGAAATCAGCTGATTTTTTGCATTGCTGATAATAAACCGGACAGCCTGCGGTTTGACTTCGCGGGTGTTGAACCCCAGTTCCTGAAGGATGGATTTGATCACCCGGTCGGTGTCAACAGTATCGTAGATACTGAAATCACGGGTGTATCCAAGGTGCTCAGCCTCAAATCGGAGGATTCGTGAAAAAATGGAGTGGAAGGTTCCCATCCAGATACGGTTGGCTTTTTCACCTATCAGATCAACAATGCGCTCCTGCATCTCGCGGGCAGCTTTGTTGGTAAATGTGAGTGCCAGTATCTGGTTGGGCCAGGCTTTTTTCTGGTAAAGAAGATTGGCTATGCGGTAGGTGAGAACACGCGTCTTGCCGCTTCCTGCACCTGCAATAATCAGGAGCGGACCATCCGTGTGCAATACGGCTTTTTTTTGAGCGTCGTTGACATCTGTCAGGAAAGGCGGTTCGGAATGAGGCGGTTTTTCGCCATCGTTCTGTAATACAAATGTTGGCATGGTATGGGAATACTTCCGGTTTACCGGTCCAGATCGGCCAGGATTGTGCGCATTTTCGCAAGATTCACCCGGGCATCACTTTGTTTTTTCTTTTCATTTTCAACGACATCCGCCGGAGCATTATTCAAAAACTTTTCATTGGCAAGCTTCTTTTCGACTGATGTCAGAAATGACTCAAGGCGGCTGATCTCTTTTTGAACGCGCTGCTTTTCCTTATCGAAATCAATAAGGCCCGAGAGCGGCACAAACAGCTCATGTCCGTCAACGACATCGGAGGCACTGGCACCCGGTCTGTTCACTTCGGTGTCAACGGTGAATTCCGAAATTTTCAGCATTTTTTCAAAAATGGCCTGATGTTCCAGCAGCTTTTCACGGGTTTCCCGGTCAGCGGGCTTGATGATCAGCTCAATGTCCAGATTATCAGGCACATTCATTTCGGCACGGATATTCCTCACTGATGAGATCATTTGCTGAATGGTGATGAACAGGTCCCGGGAATTACCGTCAGTCCATTTGCTGTCCGCAACAGGCCAGTCACTGACTATCAGCGCATCTTCGGGAGTCCGGCTGCGCAATCGCTGCCAAATTTCTTCCGTAATAAACGGCATGAAGGGATGCAGCAGTTTAAGCTGCATTTCAAGGATGATTATTGCCCTCTCCGCAGTCTCATGCGGCATGCTTTGCCCGTATTCAGGTTTAATCAGCTCGAGGTACCAGTCGCAAAAGTCATCCCACACAAGAGAATATATTTTCAGCAAGGCCTCGTTCAGCCGGTAGCGGGACAGGTCGTCATCGACATCCTGAATGGTTTGATTTATCCGGGTGATCATCCAGCGATCCTGCAGCGGCATTTCAGAAATTTCAGCTGCACCCGAGTCAGCTTCATCTTCACCGGCTGAAAAATGGCGGCGATAGGATGCCTGCGGATCCAGGTGCAGATTTAAAAAGCGGAAGGCATTCCACAGTTTATTTGCAAAATTCCGGCCCATTTCAAATTTCGAAGGATCGAGTTTGATGTCCTGACCCTGAGCGCACAGGATGATAAGGCAGTAACGCACGGCATCGGCCCCGTACTGGTCAATCATTTCCAGCGGATCGATGCCGTTGTTCAGGCTTTTGCTCATCTTCCGGCCAAGCTTGTCCTTGACAATGCCGGTCATGAAAATATCCCGGAACGGGGTTTCGCCGGTAAAATGGATGCCCCCCATAAGCATCCGGCTGACCCAGAAGAACAGGATATCGTACCCGGATACCAGCACGGAGGTGGGATAAAAATAGTCGAGCGCCCGGGTTTTGTCAGGCCATCCCAGGGTGGAAAAAGGCCAGAGCCAGGAAGAGAACCATGTATCCAGCACATCCGGATCCTGAACCATGCTGCTGTCCGGCTGCTCAATGCTGACTACATAATCTTTCGAATAGTCAATGCTGCCGTCTTCTTTTGTATGGTACCAAACGGGGATCCGGTGTCCCCACCAGAGCTGCCGTGAGATCACCCAGTCGCGAATGTTCTCCATCCAGCGAAAGAATTCATTTTGCCAGCGGGGCGGATAAAACCGGAACTCGCCGTCCCGGCTGAATTGCATGGCTTTATCAGCCAGTGGCTTCATTTTTACAAACCACTGATCAGAAAGCAGAGGCTCAATGACAGCTTTGCTCCGGCTCGATATGCCGATCTGATTGACATAATCTTCCACTTTTTCCAGCAGGCCTTCCGACTCGATGTCCTTTACGATGGCGTCACGGGCATCAAACCGGTCCATTCCATTATACCGGCCGGAGTCTTCGTTCATAGTACCATCTTTGTTGATGATGTTGATCCTGGGAAGATTGTGTCTCAGGCCTATTTCGAAGTCATTTTCGTCGTGGGCGGGCGTAACTTTCAGCGCGCCTGAACCATACTCTGTTTTGACATATTCATCGGCGATGATGGGTACCTTGCGTCCGGTAGTCGGCACAAAGGCATGTCCGCCAATCATATTCTTGTAGCGGTCGTCTTCAGGGTGAACGCTTACAGCCGTGTCGGCCGGAATGGTTTCAGGTCGTGTCGTGGCGATGGTGAGATGGGTTTTACCCGATTTGGCGGCGGTTTCTTCATCAAGCGGATAGGAAACATGCCACATGTGACCCTTGCGCTCGACATGCTCGACTTCCTCATCCGAAATGGCGGTCATATCGACCGGACACCAGTTGACCAGGTAATTTCCCTTGTAGATAAGTCCTTCATCATGCAGCCGGATGAAAGTTTCCTGGACCGCCCGCGACAGGCCTTCGTCCATGGTAAAACGTTCGCGGCTCCAGTCACAACTGACTCCCAGCTTGCTGTACTGGCGGGTAATGATTTCACCGTACTTCTCTTTCCATTCCCAGACTTTGTTTACAAATTCTTCCCGCCCGATATCATGCCTGGTCTTTTTTTCCTTTTCTTTGAGCTCCCGCTCCACAACGTTCTGGGTTGCGATACCTGCGTGATCGGTTCCCGGAAGCCATAGGGCTTCATAACCCTGCATTCTTTTGAGGCGTGTCAGTGTGTCCTGAACAGCTCCCTGAAGGGCATGACCCATGTGAAGGGCTCCGGTCACATTGGGAGGAGGCATCATGATAGTGAAGGGTTCCTTTCCGGAATCTTCACTGGCCTCGAAAAAGCGATGCTTCATCCAGTAGTCATACCACTGATCTTCAATGGCTTTGGGGTCGTATTTTTTGGGTACTGCGTTTGTTTCACTGTTATTGGGAGTTCCGCTGCTCATAAAATAATTGTAAATGTGTGGTCTTGCCCTGTTTTCCGGTTCCGAAAATGCTGTCTGCTGAATTTATACCTTTCTTCTCAGCAGCACACCGAAGTGCCCGTCACATTCATGAATGTGGGGAATGGTCTGATAGGATTTTCCATCATCGGAAAGAACCTCTTCGGGAAGGTATTCATCGAGATCTTCCAGTTCGAAATTGTCATAAACCGACAGGAAGTGCTCTATTCGCTCCATGTTTTCTTCCGGTTCAATCGAACAGGTGGCATATACCAGCCGGCCTCCACGTTTGACCATGTTTGCTGCTGCATCAAGGAGTTCATCCTGCTGCCGGGTGAATTCATCGAGGTCAGATTCCGAGCGTCTCCAGCGCAGATCGGCTCGTTTGGACAGCACACCGGTGCCGCTGCAGGGAGCATCAAGAAGGACGGCATCCACAAGCCTGAAACGCTCCTGTATAATGTCGGCTCTTTGAATCTTGACAATGTCGGCTCCGTAGTTGGTCACATTTTCGGCGATGGAACCAATGCGGTCACCATCAATGTCAATGGCATGAATACTGCCCTTGTTCTCCATCAGATCACAAAGCATGATGGTTTTTGTACCGGGAGCGGCGCAGAGATCATATACTTCTTCACCGGGCTGGGGATCCAGTATCGTTGGCGCGAATCCGGCGGAAACATCCTGAACCTGGCAAAGACCTTTTTGAAACCAGCCTTTGCTGCGGACTTTTTGAAGTGAATTCACACGGTAATACCCGGGAAGCCAGTCACTTTCCTCGAATTCGACGTCGGCTTTCTCAAGACGGAGGCTGAAATTTCGGTCATTGGTCTTTAAACCGTTTACCCTCAGATAATAGTAGGGGTGCTGATTGTTGAATTGCATCAGCCGGAACGCCTCTCTCTCTCCAAACCGGTCGACCCATCGCTTCACGAGCCATTCGGGGTGGGAGAAAGTGGTGGCAATGAGTTTTGTCCGGTCCTTGAAGTCAGGTTTTGGCAGATTCGGCATATCGCGCTGCAGGCGGCGAAGGATGGCATTCATAAGATCTCCGCTCTTGGATCCGCCCATTGCCTTTGCCAGCTCTACCGCTTCATTAACGGCAGCATAGTCGGGAGTACCGTCCATAAAAAGCATATCGTAAAGTCCGATGCGCAGAATATTTTTGAACTGCGGGTTCATTTCCTCCACACCGACGGCGCTGTATTTTGATATAAGAAAATCAAGGTAGCTTTTTCTGCGCAGGATCCCCTGATAATACTCGTTTGCCTGCTGGCGGTCCTGGCCCTCAAGCTTGTTGAGCAGTTCGGTGTTTGTTCGATTGTTTTCTTCAAAAAAGTTCAGCGCATTTACACATGCCTGACGAGCTGTGATTGTCTGTTCCAAGGCTATTTTTGCTTAACGAGTTATTATTCTTAATCCCGGAAAAGGTACGGATTTTTTTTCTAAGTTTTAAGTCCCTGAAGTAGTTGTGAGCATTTTTCATCTTGCTGAAAAGCGATTATAAAAAGACAATTTGGATAGAATTGTCATTTTTGTTTTGCCGATCTATTTGGTAATTTTGCAAATCAATCCGGGGCGGCTGTCCCGAATTCCTGAATAATTGTAAATAATAAAACTCTTTGCTGATGAATAAAGGGAGCATAGCTCAGATTATCGGACCTGTTGTTGACGTGGATTTTGAAGAAGGCAATCTTCCGCCGATTCTGAACGCTTTGAAAGTGGAACGGGAAAATGGTCAGGATTTGATCCTGGAAGTGGCTCAGCACCTTGGAGAAAACAGGGTTCGGACTATAGCCATGGATTCCACGGACGGCCTTGTCAGAGAGATGCCTGTCGAAGATCTGAAGACCACCATTTCCATGCCTATCGGAGAAGACATCCGCGGACGCCTGTTCAATATTATCGGAGATGCCATTGACGGAATTGAACAGCCCAAAGGTGATGAGCGGTATCCCATTCATCGTCCTGCGCCGGCATTCGAAGATCTTTCGACATCTACCGAAATGCTGGAAACAGGGATCAAGGTAATTGACCTGCTTTGTCCGTATGCCAAAGGCGGCAAGATCGGATTGTTCGGAGGAGCCGGTGTAGGAAAAACCGTAATTATTCAGGAGCTTATTAACAACATCGCCAAACAGCATGGCGGACTCTCTGTATTTGCCGGTGTAGGGGAGCGTACCCGTGAGGGAAATGACCTGCTTCGGGAGTTTATTGAATCGGGGGTTATTAATTACGGCGAAGAGTTCAAGAAAGAGTTTGAAGAGTCAGACAACTGGAATCTTGAAAAAGTAGATCCGGAAGCACTCAAGAAATCACAGGCAACCCTGGTATTCGGTCAGATGAATGAACCGCCCGGCGCGCGTGCACGTGTTGCATTGTCGGGACTTACCATTGCCGAATACTTCCGGGACAAGGTCAGCAAGGACATCCTTTTGTTTGTTGACAACATATTCCGCTTTACCCAGGCCGGCTCCGAAGTGTCAGCACTTCTCGGGCGGATGCCGTCTGCCGTTGGTTATCAGCCGACTCTTGCATCCGAAATGGGAGATTTGCAGGAGCGGATTACATCAACAAAGGAGGGATCCATTACATCGGTTCAGGCTATTTATGTTCCGGCGGATGACCTTACCGATCCCGCGCCTGCCACCACTTTTTCTCACCTTGATGCCACAACGGTACTTTCCCGTCAGATTGCATCGCTTGGCATCTATCCTGCCGTTGATCCGCTTGATTCGACTTCAAGAATCCTGGATCCCAGGGCTATCGGCGAAGACCACTATGAAGCTGCACAAAGTGTGAAGGAGCTGCTCCAGCGCTATAAAGAGCTTCAGGATATTATCGCGATTCTTGGTATGGATGAGTTGTCTGATGAGGACAAACTTACCGTGGCCCGTGCCCGCCGGGTGCAAAGATTCCTGAGTCAGCCTTTCTTTGTTGCATCGCAGTTTACCGGACTGGAGGGCAAGTTTGTCAAAATTGAGGATACCATAAAAGGATTCAAAAAAATTGTTGATGGTGAACTTGACCATCTTCCTGAAAATGCATTTTTCCTTGTCGGTAGCATTGAAGAGGCCATTGAACGCGGTGAGAAAATGCTGAAGGAAGACATGGAAAAAGAGGAAGAAGAGGCATAACAACAACCGGCGATATTATGAAAGCCCAAATATTAACACCAACGGGATCTGTTTTTGACGGAGATGCGGAAGGAATACAGATGCCCGGATCAGATGGTGGCCTTGAAGTAAGAAAAGGCCATGCCTCTCTTGTATCACTGCTTGATATCGGAAAGCTTGTCGTAAAAATGAAAGGCAGCGAAAAAAAATCCTATGCTGTCAGTGGCGGGTTCGTTGAGGTAAATGACGATAATGTCATAGTCATGGCAGAAGAGGCGCTTGAGCCGGAGCAGATTGATATAAAACAGGAGGAGCAGAAGCAGCAGGAAGCTGAGTCAGGACTGAAGGAGCACAAAGTATACACCGAGGAGTACAAAAGATATTACCGGGAGCTCCGGATAATAAAAAACCGAATTAAACTGGCAAAGAGCTGACCGGGTAACTTGTTGATCTGCAAAACTATGCAGGTTGTTCCCTGGAAGAATTCTGATTGCTGGATTTCCAGGGAAGTATTGATTTACCAGCTTATTCTGCTGGGTCTTGTCGGCTCTTCCTCGTCCTCGGGTGGCTGTTCCATTATAAATCCCTGAGGCTGCTCAAAAGCCTCACGGCTCCAGGGAATAGTCGGATCTTCAGACGCGCTTTGAATAAACTCGCCTACTATGGGCAATGCTGTCCGGGCGCCCTGGCCTACCTGTGTTCCCTGTGGAAACCGGATACGGCGGTCCTCTCCGCCTACCCATGCACCGGCAACGAGGTGCGGCATCATGGCAACAAACCAGTTGTCGGCACTGTTCTGAGTTGTACCCGTCTTACCGGCAATATCCTGGGATATGTTGAACATCCAGTTCAGCCGGTTGCCGGTTCCATACCAGCCATCGCCCCCGCGAATGACACCTCTCATCATGTCGACCATGATATAGGCCGTTTCCGGACTAATTACCTCTTGCTGGTGTTCAGACTGAAATTCCTGAAGCACATTGCCTTCAGAGTCTTCGATACGGGTAACGGCATAAGGTTCTATATGAACGCCCATGTTGGCAAATGTTGTGTAGGCACTTGTCAGCTCAAGCAGGCTTGAGTGGGCTGTTCCAAGAGCAATAGCGGGATTGGTATGAATAGGCGTTTTATTCATTCCCATCCTTTTTGCAAAATCCGCTATTTTTTCACCGGCAGGGCGGAGGTCTTCAAGCCGGTTGGTTCCTGGTGACCCGGCCAGTTCTGGAAGCAGTCTTACAGTCACATTGTTGAGACTGCGGCCAATACCTTCCCTGAGCGTCATCATCTCCGGCCCGCTGGGAATAACCGGATCCCTCGGAGACCAGCGGTCACCGCTTGCGTCAAAAAAGTTAACCGGATATTTCGAGAAACGATGATATGGCTGGTAACCATGGTCTATGGCCACGGCGTATACGAACGGCTTGAAAGTAGACCCGGTTTGTCTGCGAAGCTGATTCACGTTATCACGCTGTATGGACCCGTAGTCGGATCCGCCAACCCATGCCCTGATATTGCCATTGGTCGGATCTATAGCCACAAAACCGGCTTCAAGGCGCGTTCTGGCACGTTTGACAGAGTCTACAAATGCCTCATCTGTCTTGAGCTTGTTAATAATTTCATCACGATCGCCGATATCTTCCTGCTGGTACTGATAAAACTTCTCTGTTTCTGCCAGAAAACTGTCAAGAATTCTGGGGTATTCATCCCACAGTTTGTCCATATACTCATTACTGCCGCTTGACGTCCACTCGCGCTCAAAGCTTCTCTGATGCATGGCGAGCTGTCTCCTGAGACCTTCTTCTGCGAAGCGCTGCATGCGGGAGTCGATTGTGGTATGAATGACAAGACCATCCCTGTACAGATCATAACCGTTTTCATTAGCCCAGTCCTGAATCTGCTGGCGGACGTACTCTCCGAAATAGCGGCTTTCCCGTCCGCTACGGAAGGGGGGATTGTAATCGAGCTCCATCGGGGCGTAACGGTATTGTGCAAATTCCTCCTGAGTAATAAACCCGTGACGCGCCATTTGTGACATTACCACATTGCGTCGCTGCATCGATCGTTCCGGCTGGCTTCGCGGGTTCAGCGCGGACACGGCCTGAAGGCTGCCAATCAATGTAGCAGCTTCCGGTACGGTGAGGTCACTGGCAGGTTTGTTGAAATGCGTGTGTGAAGCTGATTCTATACCAAAGGCACTGTTGCTGAATTCAACAGTGTTCAGGTACATTTCGATAATCTCCTGTTTGGTATAATTCTGTTCAATTTGTATCGCTGTAATGATCTCACGCAATTTTCGCGTTACGCTTACCTCGCGTCCGATGGACCTGTAAAGGTTTCTCGCCAGCTGCTGCGAAATGGTTGAGCCACCCTGCGGATTCCCGCGAATCATATGATAGGGGATGGCCAGTGTACGGTAGAGGTCCACACCCCAGTGATCATAAAAACGATGATCTTCTGTTGCAACCAGCGCGTCTATGGCATTCTGAGAAATATTATCATAGCTGATGTAGGTCCGGTTTTCGGTAAAATACTTGTCCAGTACCTGTCCGTCACTGCTGACTACAAAACTCGCCATGTCTGTTTGCGGATTTTCAAGCTCCTCAATGGACGGCAGACCCTGAGCCAGGTACAAAAATCCGAAAAATCCCAGCACCAGTCCTCCGATAACTATGCCCCCGAATACACCCATGATATGTCTCCAGCCAATGCCGGAACCTGAACCGCTGCGTTTGCCGTTTCCCGGCTTTTTTCCTGAAGATGTTGCACTTGCTTCAGAAGCTCCGGACTTTCCAAACCGCCTGGAGGAAACCCGCCTTCCGGATGGTTTATCATCCTTTTCAGCACCGGAACCGGAGGTGTTCTCCCCTTGCTGTTTACGCTTTTCCGCCATTTCGCGGCGGTAGACCGGATCATTTAAATAACGGTCCATGTCTATTGGTCCAAAGTCCTTATTACTCATTTCCTGATAACTCCTCGGTGTTAACGGTCTGCAAATCGTAAGTGTCTGCCTCCCATTTAACGAGTTTGAATTTTCCGTTGGTATGCAGACCTGCAATTCTGTCGCGGCCGAAAAATCCGCAGTTCATGCTAATGTTGCCGTTATGTTTTTCCAGTCTTGCAGAATGGTGGTGCCCGTAAATAATGGCATGTATATCGGGGTCTGATGTAACCCGGTTTGCTGCCCAGCGATCCAGTTTGTTTCGGTTTTCAGTCATTCGTTCCGGATTCTGCTTCCATCTGCTCATCCCTGAGAAGGTCTTCATCAAATGCCATCCCAAACGACGGGGTAATATGGCACGGTATATTAACGTAAAATACGAATTTCTGAGGAAACGATGCACCAACGGTCTGGGCAATTTCATTTCAGGGGCAGTCAGACCGTCTCCGTGCAAGACCATACAGGATCTTGCACCAACCTGAATAATTCGGTATTCGTGTTCCATGTCAAACCCGAGTGACGGAAGATAACCATTGGTCCAGTTATCATGATTACCAGTCACAAACAGGGTGTGACTACCCGTACGCTCATGAAATTCCCGGAAATGCTGTAAAATCTTTTTTCCAACCGGAGGCGGCTCATCGCCGTACTCCATCCAGTAGTCAAAAAAATCACCAAGCAGCGTAATCCTCAGCCCGTTTTCCTCACAATAAGATACCAGCCGCATAAGCTCTTCTTCAAGACGCTCATTATGCTGATCGTCAAAGGCACCCAGATGGACATCAGAGATAAAAATGTGGCCGTCCGCAGACTGCCGGTTTTTATTTTTTTCTGTAGATAACAAACCGGATAAGCTCGGAGAAGAGGTCACGTGTTTCGGATTCAGGGAATTCAGAAAGCAGGATCAGGGCTTTCCCGGCATGCTCTTCCATTTTTTGATGTGCATATGTCAATCCTCCGTTTTTATTTACAAATTCCCTGATTCTGCTGACATCTTCATCACCTTTCTTTTTTTTTCTGTAAAGCCATCGCATTTTGCGGGCCTCAAGCATGCCCGATTTATCAAGTGCCGCAATGAACGGAAGTGTTATTTTCCGTTCGATGATGTCATTACCGGATGACTTGCCGGTCTCACGGTGGCTGTAGTCAAGCAGGTCGTCCCTGATCTGAAATGCAAGGCCGATGTGATGGCCGATGTCCCGCATTCTCTGACGCGTTGGCTCATCAACCGATGTACTGATCGCACCGCATTCGCAGCAGGCTACCAGTAAACTTCCGGTTTTTTCGGTGATAATGCGGTAATATTTCTCTTCCGTCATATTCTGAAGCTTGGATGCTTTCAGTTGCCGCAATTCACCTTCGCTCATACGCTTGACTGCTGTTGACAGTGCTTTCAGCAGCTCTGTTTCCTCTGAGTCGACAGCTACCAGAAGGCCTTTTGCAAGCAGAAAATCACCTAAAAGCACACTGGCTTTATTTTTCCAGACTTTGTTTATACTGAGCAGACCTCTTCGCCTGTCGGCTTCATCAACCACATCGTCGTGGATCAGTGTGGCGGTGTGAAGCAGCTCGATCATTGTTGCTGCCGTATACGTGCGCCCGGTAATGTCACCGCACAGTTTTGCCGAAAGAAGCACGAGGGTGGGCCGCAGCTCTTTTCCCTTCATTCGCAGAAGGTAATTGATGATTCGGTTCAGAAGAAACACATCGGTTTTCAGATTTTCACGAAAATGTTTTTTGAAATCACTGAGCTCAGCTGCGATCGGCTTTTGTATTTGCTCAAGCGATGTTATTGAAGTGCTGTTATTGTTGATGATATTCTCCGTTGCCTGTTGAGTCATGCAAAACTACTGATCATTTTGAACATTTTTTGGTATCTTTCGGCCGGTTTGACCTATATGCCACTTTAAATGTGATCTGGTGGCCTTAATATGTAACTGCTTTGTGCTACATTCTGTACACGGGCAAATTTAGCAGAATTTCAGACATAAAATCTCGAGAAAAGACATTGAAAACAATAAAACGAATTGCCGTTTTTACGAGCGGGGGAGACTCCCCGGGAATGAACGCTGCCGTCAGAGCCGCAGTAAGAACTGCTTTAAGTAACGATATCACTGTCGCTGGCATTCGTTACGGTTACCAGGGAATGATTGACAATGATTTTGTTGAGATGGAAGACCACTCGGTATCCAACATCATTCAGCGCGGCGGAACCATACTAAAATCAGCCCGGTCCAAAGATTTCCGGGAGTATGAAGGTCGCAAAAAAGCCATAGAAAATTTAAAAGCAGATAATATTGATGCCATTGTAGCCATTGGCGGTGACGGAACATTCCGAGGTGCAACAGAGCTTTATCAGGAATTCGGTCTTCCCGTAGTCGGGGTGCCCGGGACCATCGACAACGATCTCTCGGGAACCGACGAAACAATCGGTTACGACACGGCGATGAATACGGCCATTGATGCCATCGACAAAATCAGGGACACCGCCGATGCGCATGAACGACTGTTTCTGGTCGAAGTCATGGGAAGAGAAGCAGGTTTTATTGCTTTGGAAACGGGTATTGCCACCGGTGCCGAGTTGATTCTGCTTCCAGAAGCAGTTTCCAGAGTCGATGACGTCAGGGAATCACTGAATGAGGTCTTCAAGGTACAGAGAAGAAGCAGTCTGGTAATCGTAGCTGAAGGGGATGAAACCGGAGGCGCTATCAAACTGGCGGAAAACCTTAAGGATGATTTCGAGAAATATGAGATGCGGGTAAGTGTGCTCGGGCACATTCAGAGAGGCGGAGCACCCACATCCAGGGACCGGGTATTGGCAAGCAGGCTGGGAAGTGCGGCAGTACAGGCTCTTGTGGATGGTCATTCCAGCATAATGGTTGGAGTTGTGAACAACAAGCTCAAGCTGACCCCGATGAAAAACACCTGGTCTAAAAAGAAAAGCCTTAATTATGAACTGCTTGAACTTGCAAAAGTTCTGAGCTAAGTAAGCAACACATATTATGTTTCATATCGACATTCAGAAAACGGAGCGTTTTACAGATGAAAAAGCGCTCCGGGAAGCCAGGAAAACCGTACAGCAGTCTTCAGAAGATCTGGACAACAGAACAGGCAAAGGTTCCGGGTGGCTTGGCTGGCAGGATATTCTTCAAAAACCAAATGATGCGCTTCTTGAAAACATGGATGCTATCGGTGCAGAAATTCATCAGAAGGCCGATGTATTCATCGTGTGCGGTATCGGCGGCTCATATCTGGGGGCCAAGGCTGTCATCGATGCACTGAAGCCTGAATTCGATGACAGTGGTCCTGAAATTGTCTATGCCGGACACCATATTTCAGGGCGTTACCTCCGGCAGCTGATCAGGCACCTCGAAAAGCCGAAAAGTGATGGCAGCCCCAAACAGGTATACCTGAATGTAATATCCAAATCGGGAACAACCATGGAGACGGCGATTGCCTTCCGTGTTCTTCGCAAGTGGATGCATGATCAGTACGGAGATGAAGCTGTTTCCAGAATTTTTTGCACTACCAGCAAGGATGGCGGTGCCCTCAACAAAATTATTAAGGCTTACGGATACCGAAAGTTCATACTTCCTGATGATGTGGGAGGCCGCTTTTCAGTTCTGACTCCTGTCGGTCTTCTTCCAATTGCCGTGGCCGGTATTGATGTCAAGCAACTCGTTTACGGGGCTGTTTCTGCCTATCAGGATTTGAATAAAGATCGCAGCAATCTTCTGGACTACGTTTCAGCCCGGTATGCACTATACAAAAATGGCTACGCGATTGATCTGATAGCCTCTTTTGAACCAGCGCTGACATCAATGGGGGGGTGGCTCCAGCAGCTTTACGGTGAAAGTGAAGGGAAAAACGGTAAAGGAATGTTTCCTGCAGTGGCTCAATACTCAACAGATCTTCACAGTATCGGCCAGATGGTACAGGATGGACCCCGTAATATGGTTGAGACGTTCCTTGTCGTGGACGATACGGGACAGACAGTAATTATTGATAAGGACAACCGGAATTATGATGGTCTGAACTATCTGTCCGGAAAGAGCATGGAACACGTCAATGAAAAAGCATTGCAGGGAACGCAGCAGGCGCATCTGGAAGGCGGAGTTCCGATATTCACCGGATATATGAGCCAACTCGACGCGCACTCTCTGGGATATGCAATCTACTATTTCGAACTTGCTACGGCCATCTTTGTCTATGCATTGGATGAAAATCCATTCGATCAGCCGGGAGTGGAAGCCTACAAAAAAGAAATGTATCACCTGCTTGGCAGGAATAACGGGTAGCACATGACGGACAGTAAAAAACAGGACTTTTCATACTACGCCATTGCAGGCAATATCGGAGCCGGTAAATCATCACTGACAACCCTTCTTGCGCAGCATTTTAAATGGAAGGCCTATTACGAGTCGGTAGATGACAATCCCTATTTGTCGGATTTCTACGATGATATGAGGCGCTGGAGCTTCAATCTTCAGGTGTATTTTTTATCCAGCAGATTCCGCAGTCAGAAAGAAATCGTGCGTACTCAGAACAGCTTTATCCAGGATCGTACGATATACGAGGATGTGGAGATATTTGCCAAGAATCTGTATCAGATGGGGCTGATGAGCAAGCGTGATTTTGAAAACTACAGCAACCTGTTTCATGAAATGCTGGAGTTCCTGACCCCCCCAAATCTTTTGATCTATCTCAGGGCTGAGGTTCCGACGCTGGTCCGGCAGATTCAGCAAAGGGGCAGAGATTACGAGAGCACCATACGCATCGAATACCTTGAAAGGCTGAACACGTTGTATGAAGACTGGATCAGCCGCTATCCCTATGAAAAACTCATTATAGACACAGATCATCTGGATTTTGTCAACAACAAAGAAGATCTGGGAAAAGTAATCGAGATGATCGAACAGAGAAGGTTTGGTTTATTTTCATAGGATTGTTTGTGACTGCATAATTTCCTAATTTTAGAAGCTTTCGTAAAACCTTTCATTGTATTCATGGTTTCATTTCGATTTAACGAAATACCCAAAGGCGTGTCAAATGATCAGCTGATGCTGGAAGCGGAGGATCTCGATATCGAGGATTCCGCTATCAGCAGGATCAGGCTTTCCATGCGGTTCAACAAGCAGGATGACAACCTCAGAATTGAGTGTCATGTGGTTACGGAAGCTGCATTTACCTGCGACCGGTCACTGGAAGTATTTCAGACCGAACTGGAAGGCACATACGAGGTGGTATTTCAAGTGAATGTTGAGGATGAAAAGGAGGAACTGAGCGGTACCCTGCGCAGGCTGGACCCTGCCCAGAACCAGATCGACATTTCCAGGGAAATCCGTGATACCGTGTTACTGAGTATTCCAATAAAAAAATTGCATCCCAGATATATAAAAAAAGGTGAAATAACCGGATTTGAAGCCAGCTATGGCAGTGATCCGGATTCCGAAGACCATGATCCGAGATGGGATGCACTGGCTAAATTGAAACAGCAAATACAAAAAAATTAAGTTGACCAATGGCACATCCAAAACGAAAAACATCCAAAGCCCGCCGTGACAAGCGCAGAACGCACAAGAATCTTGGCGAAGCTACACTCACAGAATGTCCGAACTGCGGAGCTGTTCATCAGCGTCACCGGGCATGCGCTGAATGCGGATACTATCGCGGGCGGCAGGTGATAAAAGCAGCATCCGAGGTCTGATTTTATTCGAGAAGTCACAACTTCCGCCAGGTTCAGTTAAACCAGGTTAATATTACATCTAACTTTTGATTATGAAAATTGCTGTCGACGCTGCAGGTGGAGATTTTCAACCGGAAAACCCTGTCAAGGGTGCCATTCAGGCTGTTAATGAAAACGCTCATATTTCCGTTTGCCTGGTCGGACCCGAAGCTCCGGTCAGAAAGGAGCTTGAGGGTCTTGATTATCCTGAAGACCGACTGACGGTTCATGATGCTCCGGAAATTATCGGGATGGATGAGTCGCCTGCGCAGGCCGTAAAAACCAAGACACGCTCATCAATTGTGGTTGGTCTTGGCATGCATCAGAAAGGGATGGTTAACGGTTTTGTAAGTGCCGGAAATACCGGAGCACTGATGGCAGCGTCCGCCTTTATTCTTGGCAGACTCGACGGAATTATTCGTCCGACCATAGCCACTTTCTTTCCAACGATCAAAGGCCAGGGTCTGATGATAGACGCCGGAGCCAATCTGGAGGTCAAGCCGGAAATGCTGTTTCAATTTGGTATTATGGGCAAAATATTTGCCAGTGACATCATGGGAATTGAAACCCCGCGTGTTGGCTTGCTGAATGTTGGAGAGGAAAAAGAAAAGGGTTCGGAAACGCTCAAAAAAGCGCACCAGTTGCTCGAGGCTCTGCCAAGCTTCGTCGGTAATATCGAAGGACGTGATATTCTGGCAGGCAATGCCGATGTTTTTGTTTGTGACGGCATCACCGGTAACATCCTTCTGAAATTTGGCGAATCGATTCCCGAGGCACTGCAAACACTGCTTTTTGCAGCTATGAAAAAAAATCAGATTGACGGCGAGCAAAAAAAGCTCGTTGGAGGTCTTTTGAAAGAAGCCTTTGCACCATTTGATTACCAGGCTGTCGGGGGGGTGCCTTTTCTTGGTGTGAATGGCATCAGTATGGTGGGACACGGCGGCAGCTCTCCGGAGGCCATAAAAAATATGATCGTAAACGCTGCCCGGATGGCAGAAATTGATATCAATAAAAAGATTATTACATCAATTGCATAGGACTGTAATTGAAACGTATCCCGGATACGTTAATCGCGATATACACATATATGAAATCAAATACTAGAGCGAAAATTTCCGCTGTGGGGCATTATGTGCCGGATTATGTCCTGACCAATAAAGAGCTGGAAACAATGGTCGAGACCAATGATGAATGGATAAGGACCAGAACCGGCATTTCAGAACGACGACTTTTGAAAGATCCGGAAAAGGCATCAGCATTCATGGCAGCTGAAGCCGCTAAAGAGATTCTTGAACAGCGGAACATTTCGGCTGATGAAATTGATGCCATTATTGTGGCCACAGTTACACCGGACTATATGTTTCCGGCTACCGCCTGCCTGGCTCAAACCATGATTGGAGCTCATAGTGCATTTGCTTATGATCTGTCCGCCGCCTGTTCCGGATTTTTGTATGCTTTGACCACGGGTACTACCATGATCGAATCCGGCCGCTATAAAAAAGTTCTGGTTATCGGTTCTGATAAAATGAGCTCTATTGTGGACTTTACTGACCGGACCACCTGCATATTGTTCGGGGATGCGGCCGCGGGCGTATTGCTGGAGCCGTCAGATGACGAAAACGGAGTCATCGATCATATCATGCAGTCATCTGCTGAAGGAGCCAAAGCACTCATCCAGGCCGGAGGAGGAAGTATAAATCCTGCCACACATGAGACCGTTGAGAAAAAAATGCATTATATCAGGCAGGATGGCCGGCCGGTATTCAAGCGCGCAACCGAAGGAATGGCTGATGTTTCCGAAGCAATAATGAAAAAAAACAATCTTTCGGCCGATGATATTGACTGGCTTGTTCCACATCAGGCAAATCTCCGGATTATTGATGCCACCGCCCGCAGGATGGATCTTGACAAAAGCAAAGTGATGATCAATATTGAGAAATACGGAAATACAACTGCTGCCACGATTCCGCTTTGCCTTTATGACTGGAAGGACAAGCTCAACAAAGGGGACAATCTCGTACTCGTTGCCTTCGGGGGTGGTTATACCTGGGGTGCAAGCTATGTCAAATGGTCAATGTAAATAAGCTCGATATGAAAAAAGCATATCTTTTCCCGGGGCAGGGTTCCCAGAAAACAGGAATGGGAGCGGATCATTACCGGTTTCAGCCGGATTTTAAAAAACGGTGCGATCAGGCCGATGAGATTCTCGGTTACTCACTTACCGATGTAATGTTCAATGGCCCTGATGATACCCTTACACAGACCAGATACACACAGCCAGCCCTTTTTCTCCATTCCTATGCGCTGTTTGAGACACTCGGCCACAAGCCGGACATGCTTGCCGGACATAGTCTGGGTGAATATACCGCGCTGACGGCCGCAGGTGTTATTGCATTTGAAGATGCTTTGAAAGCTGTGGGACGAAGAGGAGAGCTGATGCAGTACGCTGCAGAAAAGCAGCCCGGGGCCATGGCTGCGATTATCGGCCTGGATGACAGCACAGTAGAAGAAATATGTTCCAAATGCTCTGAAGAATCGGACGAGGTAGTTGTACCCGCCAATTACAATACCAAAGGACAGCTTGTCATATCCGGACATTCGGGCCTGGTGGAACAGGCAATGGAACAGATGAAAAGTGCAGGGGCGAAAATTGTGAAAAAACTGCCCGTAAGCGGGGGATTTCATTCTGTTTTGATGGATCCGGCCAAACAGGAACTGGATAAAACAATTGATACTCTTGATTTTGCTGAGCCGCAAGCCGCAGTTTATTCCAATGTGACCGGAACTGGCTCAACGGATCCGGCCGTACTGAAAGAAAACTTAAAGAAGCAGCTCCTTAACCCGGTGCGCTGGACACAGACACTAGAGCAAATGCACAGGGATGGCACCCGCCATTTTATTGAAATCGGATCAGGCAATGTTTTGCAGGGGCTGGTCAAACGGACACTGACCGGTGTTGAGATTTCCGGTTTCAACTGAAATTAATTGTTAACTAATAGAAGATAACATGAGTTCGGATAATAACTTTACATTGCATGGCAAAGCGGCCATAGTAACAGGAGGCAGCAGAGGGATTGGCAAAGCCATAGCCCTGAGACTTGCAGAAGCCGGAGCTGATGTGCTCATTACCTATGCCAGATCTGCTGAAGCTGCCGAAGAAGTTGTGAGCAGCATAAGGAAAATGGGGCGCAAATCAGTTGCTGTACAGGCCGATGCCGTCAGTTTTTCAAAGGCTGAAGAGGTGATCGAAACTGTTCAGGCAGAAATGGGAAGTTTTGATATCCTGGTTAACAACGCCGGAATCACCAAAGACACCCTCATTATGAGGATGAAAGAGGAGCAGTGGGACGATGTCATCCATACTAATCTGAAAAGTGTCTTCAATTATTCCAAAGCGGCGATTCGTCCGATGATGAAAGCCAGGTCGGGATCGATTGTCAATATCGGATCCGTCGTGGGAATTGCAGGGAATGCCGGACAAACAAATTATGCTGCATCCAAGGCCGGAATTACTGGTTTTTCCAAATCTCTGGCAAAAGAAATTGCTTCCAGGGGCATTCGTGTGAATGTTATTGCTCCCGGGTACATAGCCACGGAAATGACGGGCAATCTGGACGAAAAGGTTTTGAAAAGCATTGAAGACAGCATACCTCTGGGAAGGTCCGGCAAACCCGAAGAGGTTGCAGATGCGGTTACTTTTCTGGCTTCAGATGCTTCTTCCTACATTACAGGAGCCGTTATTCAGGTAGATGGCGGAATGGCCATGTAATATCAACCTATTAAGTTGATTTAGCTGTAATCTATTTTTATTATAAAAGGCATTTAAGCGAGCCCATTGGTACTTTCCATAAATCGCGAAATCAAACAGATAACCACAACACACAGGTAACATTATGTCGAAAGATATAGATGCAAAAGTAAAATCCATTATTGTTGACAAACTCGGTGTAGATGAGTCAGAAGTTGGAAACGAAGCCAACTTCACCAACGATCTTGGTGCCGATTCACTGGACACGGTGGAACTTATCATGGAGTTCGAAAAAGAGTTTGATATCAGCATACCCGATGAAGATGCCGAAAACATCGCAACCGTCGGAGATGCCATTACCTACCTGAAAGGCAAAATCTCCTGATACATCCATACGCATTAGTAAATGTCAAAACGTAGAGTAGTAGTTACAGGTATAGGGGCCCTTACACCAGTCGGAAAAGGTGCCCCCGATTTCTGGAATGGGCTGGTCAGCGGCAAAAGCGGCACCAGGCCCATTGACAGTTTCGATATCTCAAAATTTCCGACAAAATTCGCAGCTCAGATTGAGGACTTTGACGTCTCAGAATACATGAATGTCAAAGAGGCACGACGGATGGACCGGTTTTGTCAGTACGCGATGATTACGGCTGATGAAGCGGTCACCGATTCCGGTCTGAATCTGGATGAAATAGACAAAAACCGGGTTGCGGTACTCATCGGAAGCGGCATTGGCGGCATGCAGGTCTTCTATGACCAGGCTGTCCAGTTTTACGAAAAAGGACAGCGGGCAGTGTCACCCTTCTTCATACCCATGCTGATCCCCGACATTGCGGCAGGACAGGTATCAATCAAGTACGGGTTCAGAGGTGCAAATTTATGCGCTGTATCGGCTTGCGCAACGGGTTCTCACAATATTGGCCTGGCTTTTGATGCTATAGCGCACGGGCAGGCAGATTATGCGGTATGCGGTGGGGCTGAAGCACCTGTTTTCGGAATGGGTCTGGCCGGTTTCAACTCGGTAAGGGCACTTTCCACAAGAAATGACAGCCCGGAAACAGCTTCCAGACCTTTTGACAAGACCCGTGACGGTTTCGTTCTGGGGGAAGGCGCCGGCATGATGATGCTTGAGACATATGAATCTGCGGTCAAACGCGGTGCCAGGATTTATGGCGAAATTGTCGGTTATGGCTTCTCTGCTGATGCACATCATATAACGGCACCTGATCCCGAAGGAAAAGGGGTAGTTCTGGCTTTGAACAGTGCACTTGATGCCGCCGGCATTACGCCGACCGACATTGATCATATAAACATGCACGGAACCTCCACACCTCTTGGTGATATCGCTGAAACGAACTCCATCAAAAAGGTTTTCGGAGACCACGCATACAAGATCAACCTCAATTCCACGAAATCAATGACAGGACATATGCTTGGTGCTGCAGGTGCAGCGGAATCAATTGCTACAGTACTGGCCATTTATCATGGATTGATTCCTCCTACGATCAATTATGAACATCCTGATCCGGAATGTGATCTTGACTATACCACCAATGAGGCCGTAGCCAGAGATATCACCTATGGAATGAACAATGCCTTTGGATTCGGAGGGCATAATACCACCCTTGTGTTTAAAAAGTTCAAAGAATAGTGATTGCTAGAATCCGGGCTCTGTATGAACGCAGCAGACTCGGTTATGAAGAACGGCAAAAGATAAGAAGCCTGGAAAAACTGACCGGTTTACCGGTCAGGCGGGCAAGTCTTTATCAAAAAGCATTGCGGCACCGTTCTTATGTGGCAGAAAAGAATCTCTCTGCTACCGAATCTTATGAGCAGCTTGAGTTTCTTGGTGACGCAGTACTGGATCTGATTGTATCCGAGATCATATTAAACAGATACCCTGCAGCCAGTGAGGGGATGATGACACAACTCAGGTCCCGGCTTGTCAAAGGGGAAATGCTTGCCCGGATCGCCAGAAAAATTGGGCTCGGCAACTATGTCGAACTGGGGGACAGGGTGAAAAATCAGGGTGTTGAAAACTCTGAAAGTGTTCTTGCCGATTGCTTTGAAGCTCTGGTCGGTGCCATCTATCTGGATCACGGTTATCTTCATTGCAGAAAATTTGCGACGGATCTTTATGGCAAATATGTCACTTATGAAGAACTGGTTTCTTCAAGTGACAATTTTAAAAGTTTGCTCCTGGAGACAGTTCAGGCCCGAAAACTGCCTGCACCAGTTTACAATATAGTAAAAGAGTCGGGCCCCGGACACGATAAAGTCTTTGATGTTGAAGTTGTTGTAAGCGACAAGGTTCTCGGTACCGGCACCGGAAAAAACAAAAAAAAGGCCGAACAGGCTGCCGCTGAGAAAGCTTTGCGTGACATAAATAAAATATAGATTCTTATTGCAAAGTAGATTCTTATTGTAAATATTCATTCCTTTTACTGTTATGCATAACCAACAGCATCCATAATTATAGGTAATAGCTTACATGTCAACCAATGAAATCCAGGTTAAACGGATATCAAACTCTCGCTTATCAGAAATTGACTTTGACAACCTGACTTTCGGGGAGCAGTTCTCTGATCATCAATTTGAACTACGCTACAGTGACGGAAAGTGGCAGAACCCGGAAATTATTCCTTACGGACAGATACCGCTGTATCCGGCTGTCGCCACGCTTCATTACGGTCAGGCTGTATTTGAGGGCATGAAGGCTTTTTGCTATCGTGATGACGAGGTAAATATTTTCCGGATAGATGACCATTATGACCGGTTTAGGCGCTCTTGTGAAAGAGTCTGCATCCCGGAAGTGCCCAAAGAGTACTTTGTCGGGGGTATGAAGGAACTTGTGCGGACGGACAAGGAATGGGTTCCAAAAGCAAAGTTCAAATCCCTTTATATCCGGCCTATTGTTTTTGCAGCAGATCAGACACTTGGGTTGCGGGCTTCCAAAACATACCGTTTTTATATCATCTGCAGTCCGGTAGGCAACTATTATTCGGAAGGAATCAACCCCATCCGGCTTACAACTATGCCCCAGTATGTCCGGGCGGTTCAGGGCGGGGTTGGCGATGTAAAAGTTCCCGGTAATTATGCGGCGAGTCTGAAGCCAACGACAGAAGCTCAGCAGAAAGGCTTCACGCAGGTACTGTGGCTTGATGCAAAAGAGCACAGATATGTTGAAGAAGTGGGAAGTATGAACATATTTTTCCAGATTGGTAACACCCTGGTTACACCACCGATCAATGGCAGCATTCTGCCGGGCATTACCCGGATGTCGGTGCTTGAGCTTGCAAAATCACATGGAATGAAGGTTGAAGAGCGTCCTGTTTCCATAGATGAGCTGATTTCACTGCATCAACAGGGTGAGCTCAGGGAAATATTCGGCGCGGGTACTGCCGCTGTCATATCTCCCGTTGGCATGATACAGCATAATGAACATCAGATTACAGTATCTTCAAATGAGATGGGTCCTGTTGCCCGCTGGTTTTATGACAGAATTACGGGTATTCAGCACGGTGATATTGCTGATGAGAAGGCCTGGTGTACCATAGTGTGATGATACGGCAGTTTCAAATGAAACATAGGAGCTTATGAAGGTTTATCAGGATCTTGTCGAAAGGGTACTTGACAACGGTGTCAGAAAGCAAAACCGTACGGGAACAGATACGATATCTTCCTTTTCCGAATTCTACAAAATTGACCTGAATGACGGATTTCCCTTGCTGACCACAAAAAAGGTTCCATTCCGGTCTGTCATCCTCGAGTTGCTGTGGTATCTGCGGGGCGAAGATCACATACGTTGGCTCCGTGATGAAAAAGATTGTCATATTTGGGATGCCTGGGCTGATGAAGACGGTCATGTAGGGCCCATATATCCGGTGATGTGGAGGAAATTTCCTTATTTTGAAGAGACGGAGATAGATCTCGAGGGAAATGCCGGAAAGGTTAAAAAAAGGGTTTACGAAAAAAAAGAGTTTGATCAGATCAGGCATGCCGTTGATACCATTAAAAACAATCCTGAAAGCAGGCGGATTGTCATTAATGCATGGCATCCCGGCCTGATAGACCAGATGGCTTTGCCTCCCTGCCATGTCATGTTCATATTCAACGTTTCCAACGGGCGTCTGAACTGCCATCTGACCCAGCGGTCAGGGGACATTGCGCTGGGTATTCCGTTCAATATGGCTTGCTATGCAGCACTGACTATGACCATCGCCAAGCTCACCGGTCTGGAACCCGGATTCTTTGCCCATACCATAGTTGATGCACACATCTATGTCAATCACATAGATGGATTAAAAGAGCAGCTGAAAAGAGAACCCCGGGCGATGCCGGAACTGCAGATTTCAGGAGAGGATATTGATGAACTGGATCTTGAACATTTCAGGCTGCTTAACTACGACCCTCATCCAAGAATTCCTTTTGAAGTAGCGGTCTGAAACTTGCTGACATTGTCATTTTAATGCCAATACCTTTTTCAGCACCCACCTTCTACAATTTTTGCCTGAGCTATGAAAATATCGCTTATAGCAGCTCATGACCCCGGCCTGGTTATTGGCAAAGACGGAAGCTTGCCGTGGTATATCCCGGAAGATCTGGCACATTTTAAAAGGCGGACCAAGGGTCATCCGGTTGTAATGGGACGTGGTGTATTTGAAGAACTGAAAGAGCGTCCGCTTCCAGGCCGGCGCAATATTGTCATGTCGCGTACCCGGAGCTACGAGAACGTTGAAACGTACAGAAACAGGAAGGAGGTTCTCGAAGCTCTGAAGGAAGTCCCGCTGGTATATATAATTGGCGGCGAACAGGTTTATCGTGATTTTTATCCGGTCTGTGACAGGCTGGAAATCACTGAAATCCACGAAAAATATGACGGCGATACCTTTTTTCCTGAATACCGCGATGAGATTGGCATTATCTGGAAAGAAGTCCGGCGTGTTGATCATGAAAATATATCCTTTGTTGATTATGAAAAGGTCAATTCGAAAAACCATAGTTCAGCAAAAGCCGGTATTTAACCTGAACCTGAGTCTGTTTTTGATACAGTTGGTGTTGTTGCTGCAGCCCTGCCTGACATTTTCAGACGTGCCGGTAACCCAGTCATTAGAGGTATACGAAAACAATATACTGGACTCGGGCGGGCCGCTGCTGGCAGAACAAGCCGCTGTCAATATTGAGTACTATGATATCAATCTTTCTGTAGACCCCTCGGACAGCAGTATCTCCGGGTATGTTACGGCACATGCCGGTATTATTGACAATCTGGATACCTATGTAGCGCATCTCGATTCTGTTTTTGAAGTCAGTAAAGTAGAAATAACTGACAGTCAGGGGAAAAGACACGCTTCCGGTTTCGAACACACAGACGGGCTGGTCATTGTCACTCTTCCGGAAAAAAAAGAGATTGGCGGTCATCTTGAGGTCGCCATTTTCTATTCCGGAAAGCCACGTCCGGCACCGAATCCACCCTGGGAGGGTGGGTTTACATGGTCGGAGTCAAAATCCGGCTTGCCATGGATAGGGGTTTCCTGCCAGGTGAACGGGGCGGATATATGGCTCCCTGTGAAAGATCATCCGTCGGATCGCCCTGACTCGGTATCGCTCAGGATCACGGTTCCGGACGGTCTTACGGTTCTTTCGAATGGTGTTTTACGCTCAGAAGAGAGTACAGATAACAACCGGACGGTATTTCACTGGGTTACTAACCATCCTGTAAGCAATTATGCATTAACCATAAATATCGGCCCATACGAAAAACTTTCAAGTGAGTTTACCAGTGTTACTGAAGAACAATTTCCTGTAAATTTATGGGTTTTGCCGGAAAACAAGAGTAAAGCAAAGGCATTGCTGGATCAGGCTGAGGAGCATCTCGCTTTTTTTGAAAAGCTGCTGGGTCCGTATCCCTTTCGCAGTGAAAAATACGGTATTGCCGAGGCTCCATTTTTTGGCATGGAGCATCAGACCCTGATAGCATATGGTGCGGGCTTTACAAACGATACCGTTTTCGATACCGGCTCGGACTTTGATGATTTGCATCATCATGAACTCGCACATGAGTGGTGGGGAAACCTGATTACTGCTTATGACTGGAAAGATTTCTGGATTCATGAGGGTTTTGCAACCTACATGCAGCCATTATATGCCGAACATTTGCACGGAAGAGAGCAGTACGACTATTTTATGGAACGACTGTATCAGCGCATTGAAAACAATATTGCAGTGGCACCACTGAAAAGCAGAAGCACCAGAGAGATGTACGATGGAAGGGATATCTACATGAAAGGTGCCTGGATTTTGCATTCCCTGCGATATCTCACCGGAGATGAAAATTTCAAAAAAATACTGAGAACCATGCTGTATCCTGATCCGGAACTTGCCGGACAAAGCCGTCCTGCTCCGTCCAGATTTACAGATACATCGGAATTTATAGAAATTGTCGCTTCAGTTACGGGTAAGTCTCTGGACTGGTTTTTTGAATCCTATCTGAGGCATCCGGAGTTGCCCGGGCTCAACTCAAAGGTGGAAGGTGATTCACTTTATCTCAGCTGGTCCGCTCCCGGCGAACAGGAATTTAAAATGCCGGTTGAAGTTTTTGACGGAAACACTGAACAGACAATTATTCCCCCGATGAAGGAGCATGGCGAAAAGGCGGTTTTTATAAAAGATCACAGTAAATACCGCATTGATCCGGGCAGGCAAGTTCTCAGAAGTGAGATGTATGCCGATGATTAGATACGTTACAACTCAAAAGGTACCGGATCTGACCACTGCCCGCTGACACCATAAAAGTCAATTGCCAAAACCCTTATATAATAACTTCCGGAATCCAGGCCGGATACTTCGATTTCGTTATTGTGGAGCATTTTCAGTGAGTGATGCTTTTTGATCTTTCTGTCATCGTACCGGTCATTTGAATAATTGAATATATGGGCGAGGTAGCGGTCAGCAAGAGTTACAGGGGGCCATTCAAAAGCATTTGCTCTGCTTTCAGATTGCATGGCCGGGACGGTGTCGGCAGTAAATGTAAAAGAGATATCCGGCTGTTCGGGGATGTCCACAAACTCAAATACCGTTGCACTTATTGAACCTGCCAGCCCTTTCCCTGCGGGTATGTCGCAGGGTTGAACAGCGCAATTCCAGCGAAGCACACCTTTGCGACTGGATATGGTAATCCCGGATTCGCCCCGGCATTGCATGCCAAAGGAGTGATTTTGAATTGATTCGCTGTCCACATGTGTCAGGGTGTCGTCGAAACAAACGATTAACGGTAGTCTTTCTTCACTATACCGGTCAACTTGAATACTTGCACTCAGGGTGTGCAATGTTGATCCGGTTGAGCTGAACTTGACAAAAGACGAGGGGTGAATGATGATGGAGTTGCTTTTGTCAAACTGAATGACCGCAAATTGCCGTGATCCGGTCTCCAGGTTATCTCCCGGAAGCAGTGTATCACCTGCTGTGAATCTCAGCGAATCACCATCCCTGATAACATTCAAACCACCGTCACTGTAAGAGATAACAGGAGGATTAAGCGGATCGTAGTCATAGCCGGGCAACGGCACTGCCGGAGCCTTCTCAGGAGGATATTCAAGTCCGTAAGGCTTTTCGGAGGTCACCGGATTAATACCCGGTGTCCCATTATCAGCAGAACTGGCCTCGCTATCATGAGCGGTGCATGAGGAGAGGAGGAAAATCAGAGATAAGGCGGCCGGAAAAGTTGTAAAAAGGTGATATGAGAATGAAAACGGCACAAGAGTAAAAGTTGCAAATTAATTCAGAGGTACATTTTTGAGATGAACCACATAATGTTTTATGACGGGTTTGGTCAGAGCCAGAATATGCTGATTGTCAGATGCTCTTGAAAACTCAACGGCTACATCATCATTGAGTATCCAGATACCATCATTTTTATATTTATATGCTTCGCTTTGGCTGAAATCATAAAAAAAGTATGACGATACGGTATCACTGTCCGAAGGCATGCCCATTTTCTCAAGTACTCCGGATGTATCCTGTTTCCATTTTTTCAGCTGTTTGTCTGTGGGTTTTTTGTCAAGAAATGTCGTACGGAAAAAATCACGGTCTAAAAAACGCCTGCAAAGATCGCTAAGGACCGGGTCGTCGTGATGCTGCCAGTATTTAAGGGTTAAAATGATATCATTATCGTCAAGCCTGGTGAACATGTCCAGCATCTTTCGGCTCACCATTTCGGTATTGTTCCGCCTTTGCGAAATGAAAAACTCCAGGGCAGGAGAATAGAACGGTAAGGGTTCATTCCTTTGTAACAGCCGGCGCGCATGATTTAGTATGGCAATAAGCAATTTGTCACCGCCCAGAACGGTTTTATGCAAATAAACCTGCATATACATCAGGCGCCTGGCAACAATATAGTTTTCAATGGCATAAATTCCTTTTTTGTCAATGACAATATTGCCCTGGTGAACCCGCATTGTGCGGATTATCCGGTCTATGCCTATCGATCCCTCAAGTACACCTGTAAACATGCTGTCCCGGCGAAGATAGTCGAGCCTGTCAATATCAAGTTGAGACGAGATTAGCTGATGCAGGAACACCTTGGGGTACCGGTTGGTAAAAATCCGGATTGCAGTATCAAGCTGACCCTCAAACTGCCGGTTGAGTTCCTCCATCAACAGGAGGGTCAGTTTCTCATGATGAGCATTGCCGATGATGCTTTTTTCCAGCGTATGAGAAAAGGGACCGTGTCCGATGTCGTGAAGTAGTATTGCGGCCAGAGTACTTTCAAACTCATTATAGGTTATGGTAGTATCTCTTTCCCGAAGGTGATTTAAAACGCGCTGCATCAGACCCAGGGCTCCGAGTGCATGGGAAAAACGGGAGTGTTCTGCTCCGGGAAACACGGTGTTTGCCAGACCAAGCTGACGAATGCGTCTCAGCCTCTGGACATAGGGATGATCCAGAAGCTTAAGGACAAGTCCTTTCGGGACACTTACGAAACCGTGTACCGGATCAGTAAATATTTTGTATTGTGTGGATTTGTCCATTAATATAACTCACAGTAGTTTGTCACGCGTATATGCAATAAAATTAAATCGGTGTGGCAGGTCTGAGTGATGGTTTCAGGGATGAATGCATTCAGATGCGCCGGACCGGGACTTTTATGTTACCTGATGATCACTTACTTTTTACGGCCTGCTGATATAAGCAGGGAACTCTGTTTAACCCGAAATGTACGAAACAATGACCTTTGATAAAAAATGTGCTGCTTTTCTGGAAGATCTTCTTGTTACACCGAGCCCCGCTGGTTTCGAAAAAGCCGGACAGCAGGTTTGGGTAGATTACCTCCGTCCGGTCGCTGACCATATTGAAACAGATGCCTACGGTTCCGCTGCGGCACATATCCATGTAAACCCGGATGCTGCAACCGTAATGCTGGAAGCTCATTGTGATGAAATAGGCATGATTGTCCAGTATGTTGACGAATCCGGATATATATATATAAACAGAGTCGGCGGCAGTGACCCGTCCATTGCAAGAGCGAGAAAGGTGTTTATTCACAGCCGCGATGGTATTGTAAGCGGAATCATTGGTCATACGGCTATTCATTTGCAGGAAAAGGAGCAGAACAAATCTCCGAAATGGAGTGATCTGTTTATAGACATTGGAGCATCAAACAGGGAAGAAGTTCTGGGAATGATTCAGATAGGAGACCCGGTGACGCTTGCTGAGCAATTTGAGTTTTTATCAGACGATATCATAACCGGTCGTGCACTGGATAACCGAATCGGAGGGTTTGTCCTCGCAAATGTTGTTGAAATGCTTCAGCAGTCCAAAGATAAGCTCAAGGTCAATGTCATTGCACTTAATGCCGTACAGGAGGAAATTGGAGGCTTTGGAGCCCGGATGATGACGTACCGGTATGAGCCGGATGTTGCCATAGTTACTGATGTTACGCATGCAACCGACAGTCCGGGGATAAATCAAAAGAAACATGGTATGGTCAAGCTGGGCAAGGGTCCGGTTATAAATCATGGTGGCGCCAACCATCCCAAAGTTATGTATCATCTGGAGAAAGCGGCGGAAGACAGGGGGATTATCCTGCAAAGAGAAGCAACTGGCGCACGAACCGGCACCGATACGGACAGTATATTTTACCAGAAAAAAGGCGTTCCCAGCGGACTGATTTCGTTGCCGCTGCGGTATATGCATACCCCTGTGGAAATGATATCAATTGAGGACGTTTTGCAAACCACGATGCTTTTGACACAGTCTGTGATGAATATGGATGCCGGACAGAAGTTTTCGGTTTTTGATTAAAACCCGTCGGTCATTATAAAATCAAAAAAAAAGCCAAAACGATTGCTCGATTTGGCTTTTTTAGAAACATCCTGAAAAAATCAGTCTTTCTTTTTTTCCTGAATATCAATGCGGACCTCTTGAGCCAGTTTTTTCAGATCCTGCAGAAGTTTTCGTGCACGTGTTCCAGCAGTTTTATTATTCTTGCTGTAGAACTTTTCCATATCCACCTCTAACTCATCAACCAAAGATTTTATTTCGCTGAATCTGTTCATGAATTACTCCGTTTAATTAAAATTAAATTACTTTGTTGAAGACATATTGTCTTCATCTGTGAGAAGCTAATTATAAGCTGTACATGATGTCAAGCGGGAATTGGCCGAAAACTGCATAAAAAGACCCCAAAAAAGAAGTTTTTTTGCACTTTTTGCCGTTTTTCTATTTTTTCGGATCAATTTTCTGCAGAATCCTGGTTTCCGGAAGGTTTTTAAACTGCGGAATAGTACACAAGAAGCTGTTGGCCGGAAGAGGTAACAGGTTGTGGTCTATCAGGCTTTCCGGATTGCGGACCGTTTCCCCGGAGTTTTTTTTATCAACGGGTTCCGGACTGAAATTTGTTTCTGTGTTTTTTACTGTAGGAAAAAGCACAATTGCATCAGCATGCACAGCTTCTGATAAACGGTGTGCCAGATGATTCAGAGGCACAGGACCGATAGTACCATTTGATTGATCCTTGACCAGATTGGATATGACAAGGTGAGTCCGCCCGGGAAGGTTATCAAGCCAGTTATGGTTGATTTTGAGTTCACCGTCAGTGCTGGTGATGATGTCTTTCTGATAGCCGTTGATGCCAATGCCGGCAACGCCACTGTCAGCAAGAAGGGCGATGATCCGGTTGTTTAAATCTCTGGTGCTGCGCACTACGGCCTCTTCACGCATCATACCGGTCTGCAGCAATCGATTCGTGTAGAGACTGTCACCATGCAGAATGTAAGCCCGGCAATTCTGTTGTCCTGCAAGTGCTTCTGCAAAGCTTTGCATGAACATGCCGTTATCCAGATGGTTATAGTCCAGAATGGCAATGTACTTCATAATTTTTAATCACTGATCTTTATTCATGTTGAGATTTCCGGCCCGGAACTGATAGGGGAGCAGATCGGATATATGGAATCTGGATGATTCGGTTTCATTATGCTGCAACATAACAACACCCTGTTCCATCTGCTCGCTTATGACCTGGCGGCATGCACCGCATGGGCTTACATAATCACTTTGAGGTGCATAAACATGTATGTATTCCAGGATACCGGCCCCTGAAGCAACTGCTTTTGAAATAGCTACCCGTTCGGCGCACAATCCTTTTTGCCATTCCGAAAGTTCGATGTTTACTCCAGAGTAAACGCCCTTGTCCGTTTTGAGCAAAGCCGTTACGGGAAATCCTGAAAAAGGTATAATACATTGTTTAGTGAGCTCTGATAGCCTGCTCTGACTTGTTTGGGCATCTTCTGCTGTTGCAAACAGCAGGGACGGGTCCGGAAGTTCATGATCATCAACCAGTTGAATTTCCAGATCAAAAAGATGGCGCCAGTTTTTCAAATCTTCTTCAGTTTCTTTTTCAGCTTGTCCTGACGAGTCGGGAGGAGCAAGAAGCGTTTTTGGTTTATCGGCTTCGCTCAAGCACGAAAAAATCGCAGTTTGAATAGGATCAATTGACAATGGAAAAGAGATGTTTTCAAGCCGCACACCCGGATAATATTTACCCGATTCACCAGCGATCATACACACATTGGTACGCCCGGAGTAGGGGGAGTACGAGCGTTTTTTAAATAAACTCCAGTTGTATGATTGCATGACGCCTCTTTTAATTTTTTTATTGAACGGCTTCAAGTATGATCCCGTCACCGATGTCATACAGTGATGGGATGGTTACGGGCAGTTTCCCGCCGGCACCTGCTGCACCTGTTAATACATAACCCGCAGCGACTTGCTGCCGTTCGCGCGGTGACCATGCCAGCATATGTACATCGGCATCATCAAAAGCGCCAAGTATGTAGGGCGATCCAAGTGAAACTGCAATTACAGGAGCCTCTGTATCAAACAGTTTGCTTATCATCGGACTCACCATCTCATCAAGACTGATCTCTTCAGCAGTGCGTATCGCAAGATGGGACAATGCGACAACAAGGTCAGATGATGCGACGGTTTCTGTGGCTTCAAGACTGTCTGCGGAACACATGCCGGGATGAATATGGACGCTTTTCAGGCGTTTGAATTTTTCATCAAGCATTCCTGTAATATGATCATTCACAGTGCGGCGTCCGTCACTGATATTTACTACAACAACTTTTTCAAAATCGTTACCGTCCAGGGGCAGCAGGTTGCCATCGTTCTTCAGCAAGGTTATTGAGCTCTCAGCAACGGCATCAGCAATCCTTCTGAATTCCCGGGTATTTATTTTGGAAGTCAGCTCGTAAATGTCCACTAGCTGAGGCTGTGAAAACAGCCCGGTATCCATTTTCATTTCAAGTACTCTTTTAACGGAAGCATCAATCCGGCTCTCTTCGATATCGCCCGAAATGACAGCCAGTTCGATGGCATTGATGGCTTCTTCAAGATCCGCGGAAAGCAATATCTGGTCAACTCCCGCTTTAATGGCCAGAACTGCAGCATCGCCCGCATCGAAGTAATTGCTGACACCCCGCATCCCCATTCCATCGGTCACTACAACTCCTTCAAACCGGAGTGAGTCACGAAGAATATGACTGGTGATTCCCGGATCGAGTGTGGCGGGAAAATCAGGAAACAGGGCAATTTCCGGCAGTGCAATGTGGGCAGTCATAATGCTTTTCATGCCGGCTTGAAAGGCTTTTTTAAATGGAACAAGCTCAACTTGTGTGAGTCGTTCATAATCTATGGGCAGCACGGGCAGATCCACATGTGAATCAACGTCCGTATCACCATGTCCGGGGAAGTGTTTAGCTGTGGCCATCAGACCGGCATCATGTACACCCTCCATAAACGCTATGCCATATTTTGCAACGGTATCGGCAACCTCAGAGTAGGAGCGTACATTGATTACAGGGTTCAGCGGGTTATTATTAATATCAAGCACAGGCGCATAGATCTGATGAACCCCAAGTGCACCAGCTTCCTTTGCGGTGATGCGCCCTTTTTGATAAGCGAAATTTCTGTTTTGAGTTGCGGCAATTCCCATTGCCGGTGCAAGGTATGTCGCCTCGTCTATCCTCATTGCAGCACCAAATTCCATATCCTGACTTATCCAAAGCGGAATGGTGCTCTTTTTCTGAAGCTTATTTGTGATAATTGCCTGTTCATAGGCTCTTCCGCTAAAAAACATCACGCCGCCTACCTGGTGTCTGGTGACCGCTTCATGCATCCTTTCCCATCCGCGATCTCCTTCCGGATAAAAGCCGCCTCTGCCTGCAACCATGAAAAGCTGAGCGATCTTTTCCCGAAGGCTCATTTGTGCCATCAGATCTTCAATAAAATCTTCGGATGGTGTCAGATTGTCTGAATGTGCCCATGCTTCCGGTTCCGGACCATGATCATTATTTACAGTTGCTTTTTCGGTACTGCAGCCAAAAAGAACTATGCTTGAGGTAAAAACGACTACCCAAAATTGATTCAGACGATAACCGGCAATGCTTGCCGCGTGTTTCAGTGATAAGTTGATCATTATTTTAAAAAACGTTTATTTGTCCCTGTAAAAAAAATCCGTTTTCCGGCGTATTTGTTTACGGCTTCAATAGCTGCCGGTGCCGGATCTGATCATCCTGGTAATTGATTCCAAATGATTCAGGCTTGATTCTGTTGTCCTTCCAGAGCAGAAACTGATCCTTATAGAAATCTGAAAATATATTACCTGACTGCCCCGTGCTCAATATCGAATAATAATGATTTTCAGGTTCTTGTAATATTATCTGCAGTGCTGTTGTAGCAGAATTTGCTGTGAAAGGGGGTGCGAAATTAATGCTGGAGGATAACAGGCTATGCGATGCTCCGGTGGTCTGAGTCATTCCGGGATTGAAAAGATTGTTCTCAGCAAGTCGCGCAGAACGAACGCGGTTCGTTGTGGCAGTGTAAAGAGCAGGCTCGAATGTTCGCCGGATGACGTTTCCCCATTGCCAGTCATGTGGTTCGGCACCATGGTTTTCGGAAAGGTAAGATATGGCCATGTTCATGGCCTGCCGAATCCAGCTGTTGTAGGAGTGAGGATGGTCATCCGGCCACAATTCAGGAGTTTTTATTATTTTTGTTACAGCTGAAACGGGGATATTGGGGGACCGGAACAGCATTTTTTGCCCGGTTTCGTTCAGATATTCCCGGTATAGCAACTCTGCGGAGTGATATAAAAACAATTCAAATATGGTTGCCGCAGTCTCATTGTGATTAAACTCAAAATTCCAGTTTTCAAGATAGGGGACAATGAGCTCGGTCTCTGCGTCCGGATCTTCGGAGCCGAGGCTGGATAAAATTGCGGGCATAAGGTCTTCGGCAAATGCCGAATATGTGTCGGTGTGCCAGCGATCTCTCAGGTTTCGCTCAAAATCATCCCGGGATGACTGTTCGGTCAACGAGACAAGCCGATCCGCCCGGTCCCCGGGGGGGGAATACAGGGATTTGGTATCACCAGTCAGCCGGTATGAGGGTTTATTTTCTTTGAAATAGACCATCCCGGATGAGTTTTGATGTAGGGCCGTTCCTGTGGTCATTGCGCTGGCATGTTCCCGTGTTGTCATCTCATGCGAACTGCGGACCCTGAGCGGTTCTGAATCCGTAATCACGTTCCCGGCGTGCATTCTGCCGGTTTCGCCGGCAGTTGTGGCATACAGAATCTGGACGGCCGGCACACGTATGCCACTTGCCGCATCGTGCAGCTCGTCAACAGAAGATGCGCTGTTCAGCCCGTAATAGAAACCAAAATCAGGTACTTCAGTAAAGCCACTCCACTCAAAGGCCATATACCGGTTATTCTCCTCTGATAGCGCAATAACCGGCCGGCCACCAGAGGAAAATGTGACCAGATGGTATTCGTTCTGGTCTTTTAACTCAATAATAGTCCGGTCCATTTCAAGGTGTTCTGAAAGCTTGCCGGGCAACGACGGGTCTCTTTGCCAGTCAATATCTGTTTCTACCGGATCAGTAAACAGCTGACCGGAAAAAAAGTCGCCGTCATCAACAGCATCAGGACGCACACTCCAGGAAGCATACTCATTTTGTCCATGCAAAATCACGGGGAAACCCGGCAGGGTCATTCCCGCGATTTTTTGATCAGCAATGTAATAGACCATTTTATAGTACTGATCAGGCAATTCAAGCCGCGATTCAGCGGTTGTAAACAGGCCTGTAATCGGTCGGGAGCCTGCGTGATGAAAAGCCATGCCGGAACCGGATTGCAAGGTTCTTTCCGGTGAAATACCTTCCGTCAGATTCAGCAAATCCTGAACAAGTGCATGTTGCGCCATGCTGTCAATAACGGGTGGTTCTTCACCGAACAGGTTCGTGAAAGATGCATCGGTACCCGTCAGAAGTGCCGTCAGATCAAGGTTGTCGCTATAGTGCAGCATGTGAAAAGCGGGCTTTGTCCAGAATGACTGATGATACTTCCAGGCCCAGAGTAAATGCACTCCGATGGAATGCCATGGTTTCCATGTAACCGGACTGGCATCACTGAGAGAAAAGGCCAGTGGGAGATCATTCTGATTCTGACTGACAAAAGAGTTTACACCTTCAGCATAAGCTTCCAGAAGTGCCTTCTGCCCGGATGGCATGTTCTCATAACGCTCTCTGGCAATTTTGCCGAAACCCATTGTCAGATAAAACCGGTCAAGATACAGCAAGTCCGGGTCTACTTTTTTTGCGTGGAGTCCTTCAAGTTTGTATTGCTGACGGGTCATTTGCCAGAGCCGGTCACTGGCATGGATATATCCTGCTGCAACATATGCATCACGGGTATCTGCAGCGTGGATAACAGGAACCTTGAAATCACTCCAGTCGACACGGACTTCCGAGTTCAGATGGCTGACCGAAATGCTGCGGGATAAAGATGGTACAGTTGCAGAATAGGTAAGGTAAAGGGACAAAGCGGATACAACAATCACAGCTGTCAGAATCAGTATTGCAATCTTTACCGCAGATTTCATGAAACAGGAAAATATGTGTAAGTTTGGTTCTGTTTAAAAGTAGGACAAATTACAAATTCTGAATCAGAACCGTCTGATAAATGAGCAAGAAAGTTATAGATTCGGTTGATGTTGACAGGCTTCTGGCCATAGCTGAAAAATGGGGGACTCCAACATATGTTTATGTTGAAGATATGATCAGAGACAGATGCCGCAAACTGGTCAATCTTTTTTCCGGATTGCCCGTTTCCTGGCTCTATGCCGTAAAAGCAAACGACAACCCTTTTTTGTTAGAGATCATTTCAGAGGAGCAGCTGGGCTTTGATACGGTCAGTTATGAGGAGGTTCTTTTATGCCGCAAACTGGGAGTGCCGGCTGAGAACATTTTTTATACTGAAAACAACATGACCGACGAAGAAATGCACGGTGCAGCCCGTGAGGGTGTTGTTCTCAATTTTGGTTCTCTGGGACGCCTGCGTTCGTATTGCGAGCAATATCCCGGTTCAAGCTGCAGTGTACGCATCAAACCGGATATCAGTGACGGACATCATGCAAAAGTCGATACCGGCAACGAAGACAGCAAATTCGGGATTCGTATGGACCTGCTTCCGGAAGCTGTTGCCCTCGCCCGGCAGCATGATGTTTCCATAACCGGTATTCATGCTCATATCGGCAGCGGTATTACCGAACCGGAAAACCTTCTGAATGAAATTGATATTCTTCTTCATGCTGCAAAAGGTGTTGACAGCCTTAAGTTCATAAACTTTGGAGGAGGTCTTCCCATTCCTTACCGCTCAGGAGAAGAGGAGTTTGCTTTGGACCAATTCGCCTCTTTGGCAAAGGAGAGGCTTGAAACTTTTCTGGAAGAATCCGGCGGTGGAATATCCTTTTTATTTGAACCGGGACGGTGGATTGTCGGACCTGCCGGAGTACTTTTAACAAGGGTCAACACGGTAAAAGACCAGGGCAGAAAAAAATTCCTCGGAACGGATACGGGTTTTAATCATCTACTGCGTCCTGCACTCTACGATTCCTGGCATGAAATCGTTAACATAAGTGCCGCCAAAACAGCAAAAGAGGAAAAGTACAATGTAGCCGGGAATATTTGTGAAAGCGGTGATATTCTTGGAACGGACCGAATTATGCCTGAAACCCGCACCGGTGATTGTCTGGCGATACTCGATGCAGGTGCATATGGCATGACTATGGCATCCCATTATAACCGGAGGGCATTGCCTGCAGAAATACTGATAACGACAAAGGGTTTTCACAAGGTGATCCGAAGACGCTCCTCAGCGGATGAGACGGTAGACCGTTTTTTGAAGGAAACCGGTTACCCTGTTGATGCATAACGAAATATGCCGGACGCCTGAGAACCTGAATAGATTTCCAATATTAATAATCCTTAATAAAGTATTGACCTGATTTAATGCAGCAAGTTATTGATTTACGCAGCGATACCGTAACAAAACCAACCGGGGCCATGTGGCAGGCCATGCACAAGGCTCCGGTAGGGGATGATGTGTTTGGTGAAGATCCCGGTTTAAACAAACTTGAAGAGCGGGTCGCAGCTCTGTTTGGAATGGAAGCGGGAGTATTCGTGCCAAGCGGCACCATGGGCAATCAAATTGGACTGAAAGTGCTTACCCAACCTGCCGATGAAGTTGTCATCGATGAAAACGCACATATTTTCAATTCCGAAGGCGCTGCCGGTGGATTGATTTCCGGAATTCAGCTTCGGCCTCTTCCCGGTACTCGTGGTATTCTCAATGCGGAGCAGGTCGCATCAGCCATCAGAAGCAAAAATGACTGGGACCCCCGGACAACTGTCATCGCCCTGGAAAATACGGCCAACATGGGAGGCGGAACCTGCTATCCTGTTGAAACCATCCGTGAGATTTATAAACTGGCACGCAGCAATGATCTGGCGCTTCATATGGATGGTGCACGAATATGGAATGCGGCTGTTGCCTGTGGGCTGGACCTGAAAGAGTATGGCAGGTACTGTGATACTCTTTCCGTTTGTTTCAGCAAAGGCCTGGGAGCTCCGGTCGGATCCATGATTCTGGGGAGCAGCAAGTTGATGAAACATGCCAGAAGGTACCGCAAGTTGCTCGGCGGCGGAATGCGCCAGGCCGGTATGCTGGCAGCCGCCGCAGATCATGCTCTTGACGAACATATTGACCGGCTGGCAGATGATCACAGACGGGCACGCCTGCTGGCGGAAGCACTCGCTGAATCACCCTTTTTCAGCGTGAATCCGGACCATGTGGAAACCAATATTCTCCTCTTCAGGGTTCGAAATGGTGACACGGACCATGCATTGAATTGGTTTTCACAACACGGCATCGCCATGATACCATTTGGTCCGGGAATTATTCGTGCAACATTCCATCTTCACATAAGTGACAAGGAGCTGGACAAGACAATTAATACGGCAAGAAACTACACCGGTTCCTGAATACTAAAAGTAACTAACCTGTTTATTTGCAGTGAATATATTTCAGTTTGCCTGGCACTACAGACGCCTGGTAATTTTCGGACTCAGTTTTACTTTTTTTTCAAGCTTCGGGCAAACATTTCTGGTTTCGTTGTTTGTACCGGGATTCCTGGAAACATTCGGAATTACCAATGCCTATTTTGGAACTGTTTATTCGGCTGCAACATTGGGCAGTGCTTTTACACTCGCCTGGATTGGCGGAAAAATTGACCAGATTCCGCTGAAAAAATATGCACTTTTTGTCGCTGCAGGCCTTGTGCTGTCCGCTCTTATTATAAGTTTGTCGCAATGGGTGTGGATGTTGCTGCTTGGAATATTTGGCATGCGTTTGTTCGGACAGGGACTGAGCACGCACACGGCACAAACAGCTATGGCCCGATATTTTGTGACCATGAGAGGCAAAGCATTGAGCCTTGCCAATCTGGGTTTTACGCTGGGAGAGGCATTCCTGCCGATTACCATAACCACTATTATTACGGTATTGGGCTGGAGAGCCGGCTGGGGGAGTGCCGCATTTTTTATTTTACTGGTTCTTCCGGCGATAATTCTTGCAACCATCAGCAAGGATCCCTCAGGGTACGGTGAATCTGGAAATAACAATGATGATAACCTAAATGCGGAACCGGGTCAGAAATGGAGCCGGACAAAAGTCATCCGTGATTACCGGTTCTTCATTTTTCTGCCCGGCGTACTCATTTCTCCATTTCTGCTTACCGGGCTGTTTTTGTACCAGACCCAGCTGGCGGCTTACAAGGGCTGGGAAATAGAAACACTTGCAGCTGGTTTTGTCGCATTTGCCATTGCAAGGTCATCATTCTCTCTTATTTCCGGAATACTCGTGGACCGGTTCAAGGCTGCCCGGTTATTTCCTTTTTTCTTGTTACCCTTTCTGACCGGGTTGGTTATTTTGTCACTTTCTGGTCACGAATTGATTGTATTTGCCTATCTCTTTCTTGCAGGAACCACGGAAGGATTCGGAGCCAACGTAAAGACCTCCCTGTATGCCGAATTATACGGAACAGCAAATCTCGGTGCTATTCGCAGCATGATGTCCATGTTTATGGTGACAAGTACGGCTGTAAGTCCTATTTTATTCGGATACCTTCTCGATCTTGGAATCTCATTTGGTACCATTATTCATGGAGCTGTTATCCTGGTGATAATTTCCGTTTTGAGTGCCATGTTTATTTATCGGGAAGCCCACAGAACATTATCCTGAAATCTATGACAAAAGAAAAGGCAACTGAGTTATTGCTCTCGGGAAAGGCTTCTTTTTCACTTGAAGTACCCTACAGGCTCTTTCGGGTTCAAGAAGAAGAAACCGGCCCGTTATTTGTTTATCTGCATGCCAATGGCAGCAATCTTCCGGAAACTGAAAAATTAATTGCTCCTCTCCTTGCTCTGGAAGGCTACCATCTGCTGATACAGGCTCCATATCCGGAAATCCAATCCACAGCCCAGACCAGGGGATATCACTGGATTCCCGGGTACTCGGATGAACAAACCATTACAGCTGCAAGGGAATATGTTTCAGAGTTTCTTCAGGAAGTGATTGACGGTGTCCTTCCACACATTGATGCCCGGCGTCTTGTACTGACGGGATGGGAGGATTCCAGGAATCAATTATCCTACTTCTGCTCCACCCGCCCGCACTACGTAAATGAGCTGATACTGTTTGGCGGATCGGTAAACCGTTCATGGTTAAGTGATGAGAGTGAACGTTATCGCCATATCAGAATGTTAGGATTATCGGGTAAGGATGCCGATATTTCCTATGACACCAAAAAGATCATAAGTATGTGGCTCGCTGGTGAAAACGAGGGTGACTCTTGATGAAAAATTCAGATAAATCAAGCATATTTTGTTTTTTAGTCAGATATTCAATGGTCTTAACTTGTTGTAAGTAAATACTTCGGATGAGGTAAATTACACTGTCAAGCCAATACAATATTCAACATATCATCACAGTCTATGAAAATACTTGTTATTGAAGATGACCGAATTGTTCGAACTCTGGTCAAGCACGTATTGGAAAAAGAGGGGCACGAAGTTGCAATAGCTGAAAGAGGAGAAACCGGTGAAAAGACGGCACTTGAAGAGTCTTTTGACATAATCGTTCTGGATCTGGGGCTGCCGGACAAAAACGGTCTTGAAGTATGCAAAGTATTGCGGGATAATGATATAAAGACGCCAATCCTAATCCTTTCTGCGTATCAGAACACAGACACCAAAATTACCGGTCTTAATACCGGGGCAGATGATTATCTGACAAAGCCTTTTGACAACAAAGAACTTCTTGCGCGGATAGACGCCATCACCCGCAGGGTTAAGAAAGGAGATGCGCCAACCAACGTCTATGAATGCGGTGAGCTGCGCATTGATCTGGTAAACCGCGAATTTTACGTGCGCGATGTCAAGGTGCTGTTGACGAATAATGAGTTCAATCTCATGGCTTATTTCATGAAAAACCCTAACAGGATTCTTGAAAAGGATGAGCTCACGAACAATGTCTGGGATATCAATTTTGATACCAATACCAATTTTCTGAATGTGTACATCAGCTATCTCAGGAAGAAAATTGAAGAAATCACGCCGGTCAATTATATACAGACCGTACGGAAAAAAGGCTTTATGTTGAAATGCGGTTCTGATTCCTGAACCCGGCAACTATTATTGTGATGTCAGAAATGCCGGATGCATCCAGGCGTGAACTGGAAACCAGTTTTTTTTCAAATTATGTAAGTGAGCATAAGAAAACACTGTTCCGGGAACTGCTCGCGCACCGAACCCGCTTCTTTACGGTTGTTCTTGAAGATATATACCAGCCGCAAAATGCTTCCGCCGTTTTACGAAGCTGTGATGGTTTCGGCATCCAGGATGTCCATGTTATTGAAAACAGGAACTTTTTTGATATTGACAAGGGAGTAACAATCGGGTCTGACAAGTGGCTTGATGTTCACCGGTACAATAAACCAGATACTAACAATACACTTGAAGCATACCGGCAACTGAGGGAAAAAGGATACCGTATTGTGGCTACCACCCCGCACAAAAAACAGGTGTCACTGCCAGATTTTTTCCCCGCTGAACCAACCGCACTGGTTTTCGGTGCTGAAAAACTGGGTCTGACCCCCGACGCTGTTGACCATGCGGATGCGTGGCTCCATCTGCCCATGTACGGTTTCAGCGAGAGCTTCAACATTTCGGTTTGTGTTGCTTTATGCCTGTACCATCTTCGGCAGCATTTGGAAAAAACGGATATCCCATGGCAACTGACCGAAAGTGAAAAGAGTGATTTATATCTTCAGTGGCTTCGTAAGTCCATACGCAAACTGCCGGCACTCGAACGGAAACTCAAAGAGATGCTTGATCGCTGACATCCACAAGTCCGAGACTGATGCGGCCACGTTCCGGATCTATAGAAATTATTCGCACAGTTATAATATCGCCTACGGAGACAACATCATGCGGATTTTTAATCCGTTTGCTTTCACTCATTTTCGAAATATGCAGCAGCCCGTCTTCTTTTACGCCGATATCGACAAATGCTCCGAAATCCACCACATTCCTGACTGTTCCCTCAAGTTGCTGATCTTCTCTGAGGTCGCTCATTGACAGAACCTCCTGCTTAAGCAGCGGTTTGGGCAATGACTCACGCGGATCCCGGCCCGGTTTCTGCAAATTTTCAATAATCAGTTCCAGGGTTGGCCTGCCTATTTCCGCACTCTCTGCAGTTTTATCCAGATCCAGATCGCGGAACTTCAGGGGAAGCAGATGCGCTGTTTCCCGTATCTGCCCCGGTGAAATGCCAACCATTTTGCACACAGACTCAGCGGCATCATAACTCTCGGGATGGATAGCGGTATTGTCAAAAGGCTGAGGGGAGTCCGGTATGCGTAGAAAACCGGCAGCCTGCTGAAAACGGAGTGCGCCTACTCCGGGCACTTTCTTTAATTCATTTCGTTCTTTAAAAGGTCCGTTCTCATTCCTGTATGTGACAATTTTTTCAGCCATACTGCTGCTCAGTCCGGAGACGTATGTCAGCAGTGATGAACTTGCCGTATTGACATTGACGCCAACCAGGTTAACACAACTTTCAACAACATCGTCCAGTTTTCTTGAAAGATTAGGCTGATTGACATCGTGCTGATACAAACCGACCCCGATGGATTTCGGGTCAATTTTCACAAGTTCTGCAAGGGGATCCTGAACCCTGCGGGCAATGGAAATATTTCCCCTCATGGCGGCGTCAAGATCAGGAAACTCCTGCTTGGCAAGGGGTGAGGCCGAATAAACCGATGCCCCGGCTTCATTGACGATAAGATAATGCAGCTCTTCATCCGGTTTCTTTTCCTTCCGTTCTCCAATGAGTTCTGCAATTACAAGTTCTGTTTCGCGGGACCCGGTACCGTTGCCGATGGCGATAAGTGTGATACCATGACGGTCAATCAAGCGGTTCAGTGTCTCCTTGGATTCGCGGATTTTTTTCAGTGGAGGAGTGGGAAAAATGGTTGTGCCTTCCAGGTACCTTCCGGTTGGATCAATGACGGCAACTTTGCAACCGGTCCGGTAGGCAGGATCTATGCCCATAACCATCTGTGAGGACAGAGGAGCCTGAAGAAGCAGATTTTTCAGATTTTCGGCAAAAGTCTGAATTGCATGTTCTTCGGCTTTTTCGGTTAACTCTTTACGCGCTTCGCGTTCAAGTGCCGGAAAAAGCAGTCTGCGGTAACTGTCACGAACAGCACTGCCAAGCTGTTCTGTGAATACGGAGTTCCTGTTAGTAATTATGAAATTCTCAATATCATCGATCACCTTATCTTCAGGAATTTCTATATCTGCGGACAGAATTCCTTCCCGTTCACCGCGGTTGACAGCCAGGATCTGGTGAGGTTTGAGAAATTTGATTTTCAGACTGAAATCATAATACTCGCGAAACACTTCCCGGTCGTCTTTTTCACCGGTTGCCTTGGCACTCATGATACCGTGCTTCTGGATTCGTGATCGGATGCTGTTTCGAACTTCTACTTCCTCATTAATCCATTCGGCACAGATGTCCCGGGCTCCCTGCAATGCTTCCTCAACAGACCCGGCACTGTTCTGATCTGCTTCGGTGTCATCAGATCCGCCAACAAAATCTTTGGCGATTTCATCCGGATTGCCGGTTTCTGTTTCTTCCTCCCAGATCAGTATGGCCAGTGGTTCCAGCCCTTTTTCCCGGGCTGCCGAAGCACGGGTTCGTCGTTTGGGCTTGTATGGAAGGTACAGATCTTCCAGCTGCTTTAAAGATGTGCAGGCCTGGATTTCCTTTTCAAGCTCTTCATCCAGTTTCCCTTGCTGCCTGATGGACTCCAGAACCGTTTTTTTCCGCTCATCCAGAAGTTTCGCATACTCAAGCTCATCCCGTATGGAACGGAGCTGTTCCTCATCAAGTCCGCCGGTTCGCTCCTGGCGGTAGCGGGCAATAAACGGAATGGTAGCTCCTTCTTCCAGGAGGCCGGCGACCGCCGATACCTGTTTCTCAGACAGACTGAAGCTCTTTGCTATAGAAGAAATTATTCCTGCAGTAGACATCTTTTTAGTATTTTTATAATCCAGCTGCATGCAGACGATCGCAGTTTTACCGACACCATCGGCCAAAGAACATTACGAAGTGTCCTGCGTTACATGTTCAGCTGTATTCGTATACAATCCAGTTTTAAAAGCCGGATGACTTTTTCGACAGAAATGGCATGCAAATTGCACCAGTTTCTGATATTGAAACCGTCATTTCCGGAACCGCAAAAATATAAGCAGATCTGACTATTTACAATGAATTATTCCAGAAAAGAAGAATATTTGCAGTTTGCCATTCATATGGCACGTTCGGCAGGAAAACGCACTCTGGCACATTTTCAAAAGGGTGTGGAGGTTGACCGCAAGCAGGATGATTCCCCTGTGACCCAGGCTGACAGGGATGCTGAAAAGTGGATGCGTGAACGCATCCTGGAGAAGTATCCCGATCACGGAATTGTGGGAGAGGAATTTGGCAATGAGGGAGAGAACAAATCGGTTCAGTGGATTCTGGATCCGATTGACGGCACGCTTTCTTTCATACACGGAATTCCTTTATATACGACATTAATCGGCGTTACCATAGACGGAGAACCCGAAATAGGCGTAATTTATGCACCTGCTACTGATGAGCTGTGTGAAGCGGCTGCAGGTTTCGGCGCGCGATACAATGGCAAAGATTGCAGGGTTGCCGATACTAAGAATCTCTCTGAGGCCACTTTGTTAAGTACGGATATTACCACCATACGGTCAGAAAATATGCATGAGCAATTCAACCTGTTGCTCGACCAGTGCCGGCTTCACCGAACCTGGGGGGATGCCTACGGACATATGATGGTGGCAACCGGCCGGGCCGATATCATGTTTGATCCGGTACTTCATATTTGGGATGCGGCACCCCTGATCACAATTATGCAGGAAGCCGGCGGGGTCTTTCTCGATGTGGAGGGAAATGCGTCAATAGACAGTGGTCACGGCTTTTCTTCCAATGAGTTGCTGGCCGGCGATGTACTCAAAATAATGGGCAACCAATGAGCAGTCACTTCCTGAAGATTTTCCTTATTCTGCCGGTGATGCTGGGAAGCAGTCTCGCATGGAACAGTGCATTTGGCAACAATGAAACCGATATTTCCGGTTTCGGTCCCCTGGATTATCCGGACAAGCCATCACTGGAAGTCAATTACAGACATCTGGATGCCCGTCTGGACATCGGGTTTGAGGGCAGGATCATAGAAGGAAAAGTGACATACTCGGTTGAACCCAGACACGGTTTTGTTGATCAGATCACCTGGGCTGCGCCCGGTATTGAAATCAGTGATTTCTCAGCCGGAGACATATCGGCTGAGTATTCTCAAGATGATGACACAATCAGAATCGTTTTTGACGAGTATCTGACCACCGGAGAGACCAAGGACATAACACTTACCTACAGAACGGATCCGGCTTTTGGTGTTCATTTACTTGAAAGCGGAACTATTTTTTCTTCCAGGTTGCCCGGTAGTGTGTCACACTGGTTACCCGGGCCCGTATTTCCCGGAGTGAGTCTGCCGTTCACGCTCAGATTAAATACGCCGGAAGAAATGACCGGAGCAGCAACAGGTGATCCCGGACAGGAAGGCAGTGAAGATGGGACCAACTATTTCATATTTGAATCCGACGATCCTATGCCCGTTTCAGAGCTGGGCTTTGCTGTTGGTGTGTTTGAACTGCATGAAACCTTTTCGGGTACAAATAATCTGAGATTGTATGTTGAAGAAGATTTGCTTGACAGTGATAAGAGCCGGGACATCCTGGATTATATGGCTCAGGAAACCAGGCAGCTTGAGCGATTTGTCAGAAGAGGCCTTCCGATTCCGGCATTCCATACCGTAATCACGAAGGACAGCAGATGGGAATATCGCCCCTACGCAGCCGGGATGGGCTTTGTATCACCCGGAAATTCAGGTGGTCTGTCCTCTGAAGAAACGATGGAACAATTCTCACTGCAGATATCGAGATCTATTGCGGCACAGTGGTTTGGAATATCACTCAGAGCGGAAAAATGGGATACTTCAGACTTCATTCCGCTATTACAGGCACTGGTTGCGGAAGAAACGGAAAAAAATCGCTGGATCAGGGAAAAAGATGCACTTGGTTCTGCATTCAGCATCCCGGAAACAGTCTATGACAAACATAGTATGAACACATGGCAGGCATCGCGTGATTATATAAAAGAACAGTCGGATCCGGTTTTGAATGAAGTACTCGCAAAGATGATCCGCCAGACAGACCTGTCTGACAAAGCCTTGTCTGCATATGGCTTTTCAAGTTATGTCTATGATATCTCGGGCCGATGGGTTACGGCCCCGGATGTACTGGAAATGGCTGCCCGCCTTTCACACAGGAAAATCCGGTACCATGTGCATATCAGTCAGCAGGGTGCCTCCCCTGATGTGACATTAAAAATTGAGCCGCACTCTGAACCGGCTGACAGTGAGTTGCTGCTGGATGTCAGGCTGATAGCTGACGGACAGATCCATGACAAGGAGTTCAGTGTAAACCCCGGGGGAGATACCGTAAACGTATCGATGGATCAGGCTGTGCAGAACGTAATGATCAGGGATATGGATAATTTTCGATTTGATGTTGAAAAGCCGTTTGAGTTCTGGCTATATCAACTGCGTCGGGCTGAACAATCCGAAGACCGGAGTAAAGCCGCATATGCTTTGATCGATTACTCTGATGATCCGGATCTGCAGCTCGCCATCCGGGATATTAAACGCAGTGAAGACCACCCCGATGTGGGAGCGGCTTTGCATGCATTGCTGGCAGAACTGACAAGCGGCGCAAGCGGAACGGAAAACACCTTTCTTGATGGTATTGAAAGTGATCATGCAGAAACGAGGATGATTTCCATGCGGGCACTGGCCGCCTACCCGGGCCGCAGCAATGTCAAAGACAGAGTATTTTCCATTATTCAGGGGTCTGATGATATCCCGCTGGTGAATGAAGCGATTACCACCTACAGACATCTTCTTGATGAAGATCAGTTCCGGGAGTTTGCCCATCAATTCCTCAGGGAGGACCGGGACGATCTGCTCTTCACAAAAACCTTGCTGGAAGAGCTGTATGAACTGCCTGTCAGGGAAGAGTCAGTTGAGTTTGTACGGGATTATCTGGACAATAACTATCCTTTTGAAATCAGATGGACAACTTACCGGTTGCTGCGGAATAAAGCTCCGGATGCGGAATGGCAGCGTGACTTTCTGGAAAACTTTCAGGATGACCCGGATCCGCGTATCCGTTTTCTTTCGATTTTTTCCAGTTCTGAACTAAATCCGGAGGAAAGGGGACCTTTTTATGAATCAAGAATGTTGAGTGAGTACGATATTCGTATATTGAAAACACTCAGGGATTATTACAAATCAGAATAGCACACACCCTCATCTTGTGAAATCATGAATTACATTATAAAGCTTCCTCCGAAATCCAAGCGTGAAGAGATCATTGACGCATGGGTCAATGATATACTTAATGATCATGAATACAAAAAGCTTCGCGCAACACTAGACGAGCTTATTGCAAGCGGGTTTAACAGGGATGGTGTTATGTTCATGTTCCTGCATAAATCCACCCATGAAATTGCCAGGAAAAAGATCCTCGAGCAATCCCACTACGAACTTGCAGACATAGCCTTTTCAACACCAATCAGTCTGAACTGATTTTAGCTGACCATCATCATCTGATAATTCTGATCAGACAGAATCTCGTCAGCCACCGATCAATTAATATCAGTTCTGTCTGATCCAGATCAATAATTCCCTGAAGCTCGCCTTTTTTCCATACATAAGAATACCCACGCGATAAATTCTGGCGCTTATCCAGATAAGTACCAGGAAAGTGAGAATCATCAGGAGTATGGTGCCGAATAATTGCCAAAGCGGCACAGAAATCACAGCCATTCGGACCGGCATGAGGATCGGGGCGAAGAAAGGAAACATTGACAAAGCTACAGCCATATTGGATCCCGGGTCGTCGGAAACGGTAACCAGAAAAAGCAGGGGGATGATAATGAGCAGGATGACAGGCATTTGCAGCTGCTGACTGTCCGACTCCTGGTCAACTGCTGAGCCGACTGCGGCAAACAGGGAGCTGTAGATCAAAAACCCGAGCAGGAAGAAGAGAATGAATCCGATCCACAGCATGGGTCCGACAGAGGGAATTGTAAAGGCTGCTGCTTCAGTACCGGCCGCAGAAGCATCTGCCGCTTCGGTACCGCTGCCGGCGAACAACCCGATCAAAGGTCCCGCCACAGTCAGCAATATCGCACCGGCTGCCGACCAAATGGCAAACTGTGTGAGACCCAGAGCTCCGACTCCGATTACCTTGCCCATCAGCAGTTCAAACGGTTTCACCGATGAGGCAATGACTTCAACAATACGGCTCGTTTTTTCTTCCATCACGCTGCGCATAATTACCGCTCCGTAGGCGAACATGGCCCCGTAAATAATGAAACCCATGATAATTCCGACAAATACAAAAAATCCGGTGTCTTCCTCTTCTTCGCCGGTATCGGTAATGGTGAGGTTTTCTATTTCTACAGATTCGCGGAGAACAATGCGAACTTCATCGGGAGCTTCAAGCCGGTCCAGTCTGACGTCCTGCACAATTCGCTGCAGATCGGAACGGACACGCGAGGTGGTTGTCATACCGGCAGTGCCATCGTGATAAAATGAAGTTCTGCCTTCGCCATCCAGTATTTCGTGAGGTATGATGATATATCCTTCGATCTCACCGCGCATGAGCTGCTGCCTCAGTTCTTCCGGACCGGCATCACTCATGCGGTAAATAGTAGTATCATCTTCTACAAGTCGTTTGCCAACTTCTTCTGTCTCATCATAAACAAGGTATTGCCGCTCTCTGTCACTGCTTAACGTCTGGATGAGCCCGGGCAGAACCAGAAGCAGTATCATTCCGATAGGTGCCAGTACTGTTGTTACGATGAAAACCTTGCTTTTCAGCCGGGACAAGTACTCCCGTTTGATTATCAGCAGCAGTTTTTCCTTGTTGATCATATTATCAGATTATTTTGAAACCGTGTCGATGAAAATTTCCTGAATAGTGGGTTCTATCAGTTCAAAGGCCTCAATACGAACATGATTATGAGCTTCCTTGAGTATTTGCTGATCGTCGGCACCGTCCAGCAGCCGTATTTCTGCAAAATTGGTAGAGCGGTTATTGATGCGCACATTGGGTATGTTTTCAAGAAAACCGTCGTCACCTCTGAACCGAATCCGGATACTATTTTTTCCGTAGGATGATTTAATACCACTCAGGTTCCCGTTAAGCACAAGTTTCCCTTTGTTGAACAGCGCGATGTCATCGCACAGTTGCTCTACCTGCTCCATGCGATGAGTGGCGAAGAAAATGCTTTTGCCAGCCTTGCGGAGTTCCAGAATAACTTCCTTGAGTATTTCGCTGTTGATAGGATCCAGGCCGCTGAACGGCTCATCAAAAATGAGACATTCCGGGTCATGTGCTACAGTAGCAATGAACTGAATTTTTTGCTGCATTCCTTTGGAAAGCTCTCCGACTTCCATACCAATCAAATCAGAAGCCTCAAACCGGTCCAGCCAGTATTTTATGTTTTTCCGGGCGTCTTCACGTGCCACTTCCCGGAGCCTGCAGAGGTACATCAGCTGTTCGCCAACTTTCATTTTTTTGTAAAGACCGCGCTCCTCGGGGAGGTAACCTATCTGCTTCTGGGTTTCCGGGCCGGCCTTATTTCCGTTCATTTTGACGACACCGCTGTCAGGTATCAGGATGTAGGTCAGCATCCTGATGCTTGTGGTCTTCCCTGCACCATTGGGGCCGAGCAATCCGAAAATCCGGCCCTTTTCTACCTGAAATGACACATTGTCTACGGCCTTGAAATTGCCGAACTGTTTAGTCACATTTTGAAATTCAACGATTGGTGCTGACATGATACGTTTATTGTTAATAGGTCAATTCCGTCCGCCCGTAAACAATCCGGAAAAATTAATTTGTAAGATACGTTTTGAATTTCTTATATACAGTATATAACGGACGATGCATATTTCTTCATGGTAATTGATAAGCAGTAAATTGAAATCTTGAAAATAGGAATCATTTATCGTAAATCATTGCAGACAAAATATCAGACATTGACAACCGGCAGGCTAATATTTTCCAGACACTTTGAGCACTATCCATTACGGTTTTTCAATAACAAGGTTTCAAAATAAACAGCAGGTTATTCATGCATGTAGTACATATCAGTTTTGAGTGTTATCCCGTCGCGAAGGCCGGAGGACTGGCCGATGTTGTGGGGTCGCTGCCAAAATATCTTCAGCAAGTCGGTGCTGAGTCATGGGTGATCATGCCCCACTTTGATATCGAGTGGGTCAGAAATCATCAGCTTGAGACCGTTCACGAAGGCTATGCACGGCTGGGCGAAGAGCGGTTCGGATACAAAATAAAGCGTGAATACAGTGATATCCTTGGTTTTCCACTATACCTTGTAGATGTTCCCGGAAAGCTTGACCGCCCGGGTATATATATTGACCCGAACAGCGACTATCCTTACTGGGATGAATATGAGCGGTTTGCCTCATTTCAGATTGCTGCTCTCGACTGGATGAAGTCTTTCAGCAAAAAGCCGGATATCATACATTGTCATGACCACCATACGGCTTTGATTCCGTTTATGATGACCGCATCACCGGTGTACCACGAATTCCGCAGTATTCCTTCCGTTCTGACCATTCACAACGGAAACTATCAGGGTTGGTACGATCCAGGGAAAAAAGCTCTCCTGCCGAAAATTGAACCCGAAAGGGAAGGCATGATGTACTGGAACGGTCGGTTGAATGCGCTATCGGCCGGAATCCGTACTGCATGGAGAATCACAACCGTCTCCCAGTCGTATCTGCAGGAGCTTCAGCAGTCATGCAAGGGGCTGGAGTCGCTGCTGTCATTTGAAAAGGATAAGTCTCTGGGTATAATCAACGGAATAGACACACAGGTCTGGGACCCGCAAACCGATCCGCTGATTATCAGCAACTACGATTCAGAGACATTCCCGGAGGGAAAACAAAAGAACAAAAAGTGGCTCTGTGGCCAGTTTGATTTCGATCCGGAGCTTCCGCTTTTTGTGTTCATCGGCCGTCTGGTGGATGAAAAGGGGGCGGACCTGCTTCCTGACCTGATTGTTCGTTTTCTGGAAACAGGCCTGAAGGGCAATTTCCTGATACTGGGTACCGGTGAGCCGTGGCTCCATCAGCGCATTGAGCAGATGAAGGATCAGTATGTAGCTTTTTTCAATGCCTCACTCTCATATAACGAGCAGCTGGCGCACCGGATGTATGCGGGAAGTGACTTTTTGCTTATGCCATCGCGTGTGGAGCCTTGCGGTCTCAATCAGATGTACTCTCTGCGATACGGAACCATTCCGATAGTGCGGAGTGTAGGCGGCCTGAAAGATTCGGTAACTGATTACTCCGAGCCCGGGGGGTATGGCATCAGGTTTGATCAGTTCAATCTGGACGATGCATATATTGCTCTTCAACGGGCCGTTTCTGTGTTTGCCGACAAACATTTAATGCAGGAGTTGCAAAAAAAGGCCATGTCCCGGGATTTTTCGTGGTATAGCTCAGCTGAGAAGTATCATAACATGTATCAGTCACTAATCAAGGAGAAGTAACTATGATGGGTTCAACTATTGCCGTCATTTTAGGCGGAGGAGCCGGAAGCCGCCTTTTCCCCCTTACCAAAAGCCGATCCAAACCTGCTGTCCCGGTTGGAGGTAAATACAGGCTCGTGGATATCCCCATATCCAACTGCCTTCATTCGGATATTCGTAAAATCTACGTACTCACTCAGTTCAACTCCGCATCACTGAATCAGCATGTCAAGAATACATTTCACTTCGACAACTTCTCAAGTGGCTTTGTTGATATACTTGCTGCAGAACAAACTCCAAGTTCGCATCAGTGGTTTCAGGGAACAGCCGACGCCGTCAGGCAAACTTTTCGGTATCTCCAGAACCACCGCGCCGACAAGATACTCATACTTTCCGGAGACCAGCTCTATCAGATGGATTACCGTAAAATGATGCAGGCCCATGATGAAGCCGGGGCTGAGGTTACCATCGGTACCATACCTGTAACAGCTTCGGATGCCACGGGCTTCGGTATCATGAAAACGGCCGAAAACGGGCTGATAACAAGTTTCATAGAAAAACCGGCGCATGATCAGCTGCAGGACTGGAAATCATCGGTTTCCGATGATCTCAGAAGCCAGGGGAAAGAGTATCTGGCATCCATGGGTATTTACGTATTCAATATCGACACCCTGAAAAACCTCATTCTTGAGAATCCTGAAGCTGTCGATTTCGGGAAAGAGATCATTCCCAAGGCGATTGAATCGGAAATGCCGGTAGCCAGTTATAAATACACCGGGTACTGGACCGACATCGGTACGATCCGCTCATTTTACGACGCCAATCTGGAACTGGCCGATCCACTGCCGCAATTCGACCTCTATGCACCGGGTAAACGGATATTTACACGTGCACGGCTGCTGCCTCCCAGCAAAATGTACGGAACGAAAGTTGACCGGTCTGTTATCGCGGAGGGATGCATCATTGATGCTGATACAATAGAGCATTCCATCGTGGGAATCCGGTCACGAGTAGGAGAGGGCACAATTATCCGGGATGCTATTGTTATGGGTAGTGATTTTTATCCTACTCTGGAAGAGCTGGAAGAAAGCACTCCGGATTATCCTGCTATGGGAGTAGGTTCTAATTGCCATATTGAGCGTGCAATTATCGACAAGAATGCGAGAATCGGAAATAACGTCAGGATTATCGGCGGCGATCATCTCGAAGAGGTCAAAAATGAAAATTATTCTATTATCGATGGAATAGTTGTGGTTGAGAAAAACGGAGTGATTAAGGATGGAACTGTTATTTAAGAAAAATAGATATATAACCAAATTCAGCACAGCTGTCCTTTTTTCCCTGTTGGCTTTTTTTCTGAGCTTTGCCATTGCCTCATGTGACAGCAGTGAGCCGACGGCGGCGGAACCGGGCTTTGAGCTGGCCCCAGGCGACACAATTCCGCTCGCAGTAATGGCAACTGCCGATGTACATGGCTGGGTCAGATCCTGGGACTATTACCGCAATCGGAAAGAGCCGTCATACGGGCTTTCAAAAGTGGCTACACTTGTTGATTCAGTCCGGCAGGTTTATCCGAATAACCTGCTGCTTGATTCGGGAGACTGGCTGCAGGGAAATCCTTTTGCCGAATATTTTGCGTTGCAGGCCTCTGAAGAGGATCATTTTCCCTTTCTGACGGTGGTTGACCACATGGGTTTTGATGCTGTGGTTCTGGGCAATCATGAATTCAATTTCGGTCTTGACTACCTGAACCGGCAAATTGAGATGTCGGAAACACCTGTCATCGGAGCCAATATCTACCGTCACAGCACCGATGAACCGGCATATCCTCCTTATGTCATCAGGGAGGTTGCAGGTGTCCGCGTTGCTGTTGTCGGCCTGACCACACCCGGTTCTGCAGTCTGGGACAGGCCCCGTGTTGAAGGAAATTTGCAGTTCGGGGACGGAAAAGAGACTGCAGAACGGTTTGTCAGAAAAGTCAGAGATGATGAAGATGCCGACGTGGTTATCATTCTGGCCCATTCGGGACTTGACGGTGATACCAGCTATGAGCGTGAAAATCTGGGCGAAGAAAACTTTGGCAGGAAAGTGGGAGAGGAAATAGAAGGAGTGGACCTGCTGGTACTCGGTCATACACATCGTACGGTTGAGGATATGACGCTGGAGGGTGCGGACGGGCGATCCGTGGGTGTTATTCAGCCCGGGCGATGGGCTTCGCATCTGGGTGTTGCAACGATGAAGCTGACGCGGGATGAGGATGGTACCGTACATGTGGCAGGTCATACATCTCAAAATCATGCGGTAGAAAATGTTAAAGAGCATCCTGAAATAGTTTCACTTACCGAAGAAGCACATCAGCGTGTGGTTGACTATGTCACTGAACCGGTTGCGGAAACCGGAGATGAGTGGTCCGCAGAAATGGCCAGAATGCAGGATACACCCATTATTGATCTTATTCAGGCCGTTCAGAAAGAAGTAACCGGAGCTCAGCTGTCGGCCGCCGCTGCATTCAATACATCCGTGTCATTCGGACCCGGAGAGATTACCAGGGGAGACATTGCACTGCTGTATCCCTTTTTCAATACACTTTACAAACTTGAAATGACGGGAAAACAGCTGCGCGAATTTCTGGAGCATACTTCGCAATACTATCTTACAGGAACGGATGAAAAAGGACTGCCGAAAGTAAACCGCGACTGGCCGGGATTCAATTTCGACATGATTTCAGGACTGGACTATGTCCTGGATCTGAGAAGGCCCGCAGGTGAGCGTGTGACCGTTATGGAATATGAAAATGAGCCGGTTGATGATGATCAGACGTTCACCGTTGCTGTCAACTCCTACCGTGCCGAAGGCGGTGGTGGGTTTGACATGCTTGCGGACGCACCTGTGCTGGAGGAAATTGACAGATCGGTGGGAGATATGATACTGGAGTACCTTATTGACAAGGAACAAATCGGTCATGATGATGTATTTGAGGAAAACTGGCGGCTCGTCTATTAATCTACAACAGGACATGGATATTATCGCGGTTGCGGGAATCATGCATCAGTTTACAGCCGCATTATGAATATACTCTTAGTTGAACCATTTCTTGGAGGTTCGCACCGGGCTTTTATTAACGGGCTGGAACAGCATTCCCGTCATAACATATTCAGCGTAACCATGAGAGGAAGCCACTGGAAGTGGCGGATGAGCGGAGGTGCCGTAACTCTTGCTGACAAGACACGTGACATACCGGAAAAAATCGACCTGGTTGTGGCCAGCAGCATGACCAACCTGCCTGCATTCATTGCACTGACGAATCCCCGTTTTGCCGGAGTGCCCACTATCATATACATGCACGAGAATCAGCTGACTCAACCGGTGCCGCCCGACGAAGGGCGCGACATGACCTACTGCTACATCAATTATCTGAGCGTACTTGCCGCCGATTATGTTTTTTTTAATTCTGAATTCCATAAAAAAGACTTCCTGGATGCATTGCCCGGTTTCCTGGCCCGGTTTCCGGATTATCAGCAATCTGAATCCATTGCCCGTATCGCCCGGAAATCATATTTGCTGTATCCCGGTCTTGAGTTGAAAAATCTTGATCCGGCAGTGGAGGAGAGGAAAAAAAGAAAGCCGAATGAGAAACCGGTCATTGTCTGGAATCAGCGGTGGTCTTTCGATAAAGACCCGGAAAAGTTTTTCAGGGTGATAGATAAACTCGACGATGCCGAATGTGAATTTGATCTGATCCTGGCCGGTGATCATGAACACGATCAGACCAGTCGCTTTGAAGAAGCCTGGAAACGATATGGCAGCCGTATTCTTCACTACGGCTATGTAGAGGACAGCCGCCAGTATGGTAATTTGCTGCAGAAAGGAGATTTTGTGGTATCAACCGCGCAGCATGAATTTTTTTGCACGGCAATCATGGAAGCGGTCTATTGCGGATGTCATCCTGTTCTTCCGAGAAACCTTACCTATCCGGAAATAATCCCTGCTGCTCTGCAGGAACCTTTGCTCCATGGCCCTGTTTTTTATGATGACGAGACGGACCTGTTCCGGAAAATGAAAAAAATGCTTGATGGTACTAACAAAAAGCTCCCTCTCAGTACCCTTCAGGCTGTCAACCGGCACCTTGACTGGAGCAGGTTTGTGTCAGAATACGACGAGTTGTTTGAAAAAATCAAAAAGGACTATCCTCATCATCAGGGGGAGGGGTGAAGCCGGTCTTCCTGGCCCGCTGGGCACTGCTGTCTGCACTGTCGTTGCCTTCAGTGAGCGATCCTGAATGGCCGGATTCATCAGAGCCTGATTCCAGGTAGGGAGAGTCGTTGAAAGATTTTGCAAGGTTTTCAAACCGCGCATAATTTTTTACGAAATGGAGGCTGACCGTGCCGACAGGACCATTTCGCTGCTTCCCGACAATCAGTTCGGCGACTCCTTCAGTTGAATTGCCCTGCTCATCAGTTGTGATCTTGTAGTATTCGGGCCGGTAAAGGAAGCAAACCACATCGGCATCCTGTTCAATTGACCCTGATTCACGCAAGTCACTAAGCTGCGGACGTTTGTCACCGCCCCTCTGTTCAACGGCGCGGCTCAGCTGGGACAGGGCAATGACCGGAACATCCAGTTCCTTGGCTAGTGCCTTGAGTCCGCGGGAGATGCCGGCAATTTCCTGCTCCCTGTTCTGCCGGTCATTCTGCATTCCCGTCATCAACTGCAGATAGTCGACAATGATCAGGCCAATACCGTGCTCATTTTTCAGCCGCCGGCATTTCGAGCGCATCTCCATGATGCTGATCGATGGTGTATCGTCAATAAATATCGGTGCCGTGTGAAGGCGGCCGGCGCCTTCGAGCAGTTTTTTAAATTCGTTGTCGTCCAGTTTTCCAGTCCGCGCCTTCTGTGCATCAACCCTGGCCTCCATAGTCAAAAGACGCTGAACCAGCGCCTGATCAGACATTTCAAGACTGAACACGGCTACCGGAGCCCGCTTTTCCTGGTCCGGGTTCAATGCAGAATTCCTGGCAACGGTCAGTGTAAACGCCGTTTTACCCATTGACGGCCTGGCAGCAACAATAATCAGATCCCCCCTTTGCCAGCCGGCAGTCAAATTGTCAACATCCAGTCCGGTCGGCACCCCGGTTATACCCATCTTTTTACCGCGGATCTCCTCCAGATAAGATATGGTATGCTTGAGGATATCGACCAGGTTTTTGCTGCCACCCTGGGCCTTTGCGTTGGTTATATCATAAATGCGCTGTTCTGCGGCATCAAGAACCTCAAAAGAATCACTGGTAGAATCATAGGCTTCCTGGATGATATCCGAGCAGCTCAGAATCAGATTTCTTTTCAGGGCTTTTTCGGCTACGATCTGACAGTGGTATTCAATGTTGGCAGCCGAACTTACCGACCGGGTCAGGTCAGAAAGAAATCCGCTGCCTCCGACGGTCTCCAGCAGGTCTAGATCACGCAGCTCATTTTCAACCGTCAGCAGATCAAGCGGGTTGTCACGTTCAAAAAGCTTGGAAAGAACCTCGAAAATATGCCTGTGCGCAGGCTTGTAAAAGTCATTAACCTCAAGCATTTCAAGCGCCGTAGCGGCAGCCTGTTCTTCGATGAGCATACTGCCCAGAATAGCCTCTTCAATCTCTACAGCCTGCGGAGGAATCCGTCCCTGATTCTCAAGAACAGCAAATGCATCGTTTTTATTTTCTTTTCCTTTGGATGATTGCTTCATGAACTGATTGTAAATCCTGCAGAAATGCCTGAATGAATGATGATGTTAACAGTGGCAATTTTTGTGCGGATCAGTGATAACTTCGCCTTTTCCCATTGCCAGATGCTAAGGTATAAAAAAATCCGGAAGCTTGCCCGTGTGATGACAGGAAAGTCACATTCAGGAACGGTCAACAGTCAAATTGTCATACCGTTTCCGAAGCATTTTTACATCCTCCCAGGTATCGCGTTTCCAGGCAGGATTTCGCAGCAGAGCCGCCGGATGAAAGGTCACCAGAAGTTCGATATCATTGTGAAACGGATGAAACCGCCCTCGCAGTGATTTCATGGGAGCAGTTGTGTTGAGGAGGGTCTGTGCGGCTATTCTTCCGAGACACAAGATAATCAGGGGGTTGACCAGTTCAATTTGGCGGTACAGAAAAGGCAGGCTGCGTTCCCGTTCTTCCGGATGAGGATCACGGTTATTCGGAGGCCGGTGCTTCAGAATATTGGCGATATAAACTTCATCGCGCTCAAATGAAATTGCGGCAAGAATTTTGTTGAGCAGCTGGCCGGCTTTTCCGACAAACGGTTCCCCCTGTTTGTCCTCCTGATAGCCGGGAGCTTCTCCGATAAGCATAATATCGGCATCAGGATTACCGGTTCCGAACACGAGACTGGTTTCACCAAGGTCGGTTCGCAGAGCATCTGAATGCAGGCAAAGCTCTCTCAGTTCATCAAGTGTTGCTGCTTCTTGCAGGGTGGTGGTCGAGGCCGATCCCGATCCCGATTCAGAAGATTCTTCGGAATTACCGGCCTGAACAGCGGATTTTTTTGCAGAAGACTTATCCTTCTCACTTTCCGGTGATGGAGATGGTGCATCAACACTATGTTTTGAAGACTGACCGGATGAAGTCTGCTGCTCCTGTGAAGAAATATCCGGGACCCGGTATGCGCCATAGGTTTTTTCTTCGGCCTCAAGAAAAGCTTTGGTCTGTCTGATGGCTTCTTTTAGATCGTGACTGCTCATACCCATTTTTTTATTTATTCGGATGAAATACCCATCGCGGCTTACCGTCACACAGAAGCATGATTATAACCGGCATTGGTATTTCACTTCGTGACCTTCGGTTCATGTGACGTTAGAATCTTAAATTATAAACACATGAAATGTCCATGACCGGGCTGGCGCCCGGACAAACAGGCGTATGATTAAATACGGTCATGGCATTTCACTTCGTGACCTTCGGTTCATCTGACCATATGAATCAAAAATTTTAAACAGATGAATTGGCATCGGTTTATACCATTTCGGGAATGGATGCAGTGACGGTACCGGCAGGGTGCCGTTCACCAAGCCGGACCCTGACAAGCTGATTGATCAGACTGTCATCGTACGGGACACAAGCACGGATATAATTATCGGTCCAGCCCTGAATGAGACCATCTTGCTGATGGTCCTCAAACAGGACGGTACGTTCCCGGCCAAGAAATTTGGAGTCAAAATCGAATTTTTTCTGCTCCGATATTCTTCGGAGCATGTGTGTCCTGGTCTTGCGAACCGGAACGGGTACGGTGTCGCCGAGGCTGAGGGCAGTTGTATTGGGGCGTTCGGAATAAGTGAAAACGTGGAGGTATCCGGCATTAAGCGACTGAATAAATGACAGTGATTCTTCAAATATCTCATCGGTTTCACCGGGGTGTCCCGTAATGACATCCACTCCGATGCAGGCATCCGGTAATCTGGAATGAATATACTCCAGCCTGTTCCGGTACAAATCTGTATCGTATCTGCGCTTCATAAGGCGAAGCAGGCGGTCTGATCCACTCTGAAGAGGGATATGGAAGTGAGGCTGCAATGTATTTGAAGCGGCTGCGAAGTCAACAATCTCTTCGGTAAGCAGATTGGGTTCGATCGATGATATTCTCATGCGGCTCAATCCCTTCAGGCTGTCGAGTATTTCGAGCAGATCCAGAAGCGACTCGCCTGACTGTTTGCCGAAATCACCGACATTCACACCGGTAAGTACGATTTCCCTGTACCCATTGGAAATGAGCTGTCTGGCATTTTCAACGATATCACCGATTTCCGGACTTCTGCTTTTGCCTCTTGCGAGAGGGATGGTACAAAAACTGCACTTGTAATCACATCCGTCCTGAACCTTCAGAAACGCCCGCGTCCGGTCACTTGAGGAGAAGGCATGGTGGAAATCGACAGCCTCATTCACATCGGTGTGATGGATCACAGTCTGATCCGGTTTTTGAAAATCTCCGGCCAGTTCGAGAATGTCAAACTTCTCATTGGCACCTAAGACGAGATCAACACCGTCAATGGCCGCAATTACTTCCGGCTCCAGCTGCGCATAACATCCGGTAACGGCAATGAAAGCATCCGGATTTATTTTTTGAGCTTTTCTGACCGTTTTGCGGCAGTCTCTGTTGGCATTTTGAGTTACCGAGCAAGTATTGATCACATAAACATCGGCATAGTCGTCGAATGACCGGATTTCAAAACGGCCTCCCCTGAACTGCTGCTTCAGTGCGGAAGTTTCTGCAAAATTGAGTTTGCAGCCGAGTGTCTGAAAGGCAACGGTTCGCCTGTTGGATGTGATATGGGATGTTGTTTCTGACATGTGTTGAATAACGATAGAGGAGTCAGATCAAGTACGGATCCTGCTGCCCGAAATCACAGAACCGCATAATCAGAATTACGCCGTAATAAAACGTGATAATAGTCAAAAAACTGCCGAACAGAGTGTTTATCAGGGCAGATAATACAGTATTATGGCAAGTACTACGAAGTTAATAATTGCCAGAGGCAGCATTTTGGTCCACCCCAGCTGCATCAGTTGATTGAACTTGAACCGGGGTATGGTCCATCGAACCCAGATGAACACAAAGACCCAAAATGCAGTTTTGAGCAGAAAGACATGAACGTCAATCACAGATTTCAGGACGGGGCCCATTTCAGGCATCCAGAGTCCGGCAAACGGCAGGTGATATCCGCCGAAGAAGAACGTGGTAATCAGCATGCTGCCGATGACGACATGCATGTACTCAGCCAGAAAGAACGTTCCGAACTTCATGGAGCTGTACTCGGTGTGAAAGCCTCCGACCAGTTCCTGTTCCGCTTCGACCAGGTCGAAAGGGGTGCGGTTGGCTTCAGCAAAAACGGCAACCGTAAAGATGACAAATCCAAGCGGATTGCGGAAGATGTTCCACCAGACTTCCTGTGAGTTGACAATTTCAACAATGCTCAGCGAGCCGGCAAAAAGAATAACCGAAGCCAGTGCCACGCCCATGGGGAGTTCATAGCTTATCATCTGGGCAGCTGCCCGCAATCCGCCGAGCAGGGAATATTTGCTGTTGGATGCCCATCCGGCCAGAGTGACGCCATAAACGGCAAGGGATGCTACGGCAAGAAGAAAGAGAACGCCAATGTTGAGATCGGCAACAAAAATGTATTCACCAAAAGGAATTACGGCAACCGTGATAAGCGCGGTGGCAACGGGAATCATCGGAGCCAGGGTGTACAGAAACCAGTTGGCTTTGGAAGGTACAATGTCTTCCTTCAGAAAGAGCTTGATTACATCGGCAAATGGCTGAAAAATCCCAAACGGACCCACCCGGTTGGGGCCATGACGGTTTTGAATGAAGGCTGATATTCGCCGTTCAGCATACACGGTTACAGCAGCAGACGGCAGCAAAAAAAGCAGGACTACCGCAAGCATGACAATTGTCGAAAATAGTATCGGGTCCATTTATACTGTATTTACTTCGGAATCTTGTTCCAGTTTCAATTGAATACCGTTCTCATCATCCATCCTCTCATAACTGACATCCCGGAAAAGCGGAACTTCGCCGGAAATCTGGTCCAGTATATCCCGGGAGGACTGCCAGTCGGGACGGTCGCTGTCCGGGGAGATCCGGACGAAAAATTCCCAGGCAGGGATGCAATCAATCCGGTTTGCATCTGATACCCAGTTATCAAATTTTGTTCCGTAGTGATCCAGTCTGCCCATGGACATCTCCAGATTGAGCCGCCGGTTGGTGTACAGCGTTTCTTTTGCGGGAAATGTTCTCTGGATCCGGCCATCAACATTAACGTAAGAGGCGGCGTGTTCGGCTGCCGATGTCACCGGTATCACCAGATCAGCGTGTTTGCTGGTTTCGTTGTGATTTGTGCCGAGATAGACGACAAAGGTGTCTTCAAAAAGCTCAGGAGGGGCATCAGTCCTTCCCATCAGGTCATCATTCAGTATGACAATCATGGATGGTTTTTTGCTATCAATCAGCTTTTTAAGCTTCCCGCTTTCGGTCGCGGCATATCCGAGTGCGCGAACTCCGTTGGTGTTGGGCGCCTGATCATCTGTAAGCAAAAGGTCGTCCCCGGCACCGGGAATTACATGCGGAACAAAAGAGAAGTTCTGTACACCGAGTTTTTCAAAGCTGGATTTAAGGACGTAATTATCCTCAACGGATGCATGGGGGCTTCCGATGACTTGTATTTTGTCGGCAGATCTTTTTTCAAGTTCTTCACGGAATGTCAGTTCGGCATTGTTCCATGAGGATTTGACCTGATTTCCGGCATTCAGCCTGATATGCGGTTTGGAGATTCGGTTTTCATTATACTCCCGGTAGGAGAGACGGCCTGCGTCTGGCATCCAGTGGTCGTTGACGGCTTCATTGAACCGGGGGGTTATCCGCATTACAAGGTTGTCACGGGTCCAGATATAAGTGTTGCACCCCTTGCCATTACTGACATCAATACTTGGCGTCTGATTCATCTCCCACACCCGTGCCTTGAAACGAAAGTCTGCTGATGTAAGAGCTCCGACAGGACAAATATCCACAGTGTTCAGGGAATACGGATCGTCAAACTCTTCTCCTTCCGCGGTCATCGGATAGTTCTTATCACCTCTTGAGATGATGGAAAGCTGGTTTGTTTTGCTGATTTCTTCAGTAAAACGTGTGCAGCGGGTACAGTTGATGCAGCGTTCAGCATCCAGGATGACACGGGGTCCGAGCTGAATAGCCTTGGGTTTGTGGACCTTTTTATGCTCGAACCGGCTGCCTTCGGGCCCGTACTTGTAAGTAAGAATCTGCAGGGGGCACTCGCCGGCCTGATCACAAATAGGGCAGTCAAGCGGATGATTAATGAGAATGAACTCAAGGTTGTCAGCCTGGGCCTGTTTCACCAGATCATCCGTATGATGCGTGTGGATGACCATTCCGTCGGCAAGGTCCAGACTGCAGGCCGTCATCAGCTTCGGGAAGTACCGGATTTTGCGGTTTCCATCTTCATCAATTTCATAAGCGCCTTTATCCCGGTCAAAAACGGGCATTCCCGCCTTCACTACACATTGTCTGCAGTTAGCCGGAATTGAAAGGGATGGATGATAGCAGAAAAAGGGCAGATCAAGCCCGTGATCCAGCATAAACTGGAGCACCTTGCCGGGCTCCTCGTATTCATATCGCTTGTTGTCAATAAAAATTTCTGGCATAACAGACTTGTAAGTTGTTGATCAGGCTACGGCATAAACCGTTTTTTTACACCTGCTTTCAAATTCATCGCGAAACCGGTCAATGGAGTAGCGAACCGGCCAGGCAGCAGCATCGGCAAGAGCGCATATCGTACGGCCTTCCATCCGGTTGCAGATGGCAAGCAGCAGATCGAGATCCCTCATCTCGCCATTGCCGTTTTTGATTTTCAAAAGAGTCTTTTCCAGCCAACCTGTACCTTCCCGGCAGGGGGTGCACTGTCCGCAGGATTCATGGTGATAAAAATGGGAAATTCTCCAGATTACATCGACCATATCGGTATCTTCGTCCAGAATTACCATTCCGGCAGTTCCCATCATGGTTCCGATTTCGCGCAGTGAGTCGGCATCCATGGTTATGCCGTCGAGAACGTCGGCTCTCACAGGCGGGGTGGAGGAGCCGCCGGGTATGAGGGCTTTTAGTTTTTTACCGTTACGGACACCTCCGGCCACCTCATTTATCAGGGTCATTATTTCCATGCCGGAGGGGTATTCGTAAACTCCGGGCTGGTTGACATGTCCGGAAATGCCATACAGCACCGGACCCGGGTGTGAATCAGGGCCGATCTGTTTAAACCATGATGCCCCGTTATTTATCACCAGCGGGACGTTGGCCAGGGTTTCGATATTGTTGATGGTTGTCGGACGTCCCCAGAGACCTTTTTGTGCGGGAAATGGCGGTTTGACCCTGGGGTATCCGCGCTTCCCTTCAAGGGATTCCATAAGGGATGATTCTTCGCCGCAAATATAGGCCCCGGCGCCCATGTGGGTGTACATTTCAACCGAGAAATCAGATCCCAGAATATTCTTGCCAAGGTAGCCTTTGTCATAAGCCTGCCGGATGGCTTCGTCCAGCAATTTTACATACGGCCGGTACTCTCCGCGGATGTAAACGTAAATAACATCCACATGCATTGCATAGGCAGCGATTATTGCGCCTTCAATAAACAGATGCGGATTGAATTCGAAAAGTTTACGGTCTTTAAAAGTTCCCGGCTCCGACTCATCTCCATTACAGGCGAGATATCTGGGGCCGCCGTCAGGCTCCGGCATGAATGACCATTTGAGCCCGGCATTAAAGCCGGCACCGCCGCGCCCGCGAATATTGGCTTCTTTCACCTCAGCCACAACTTCTTCGGGTGGCCAGTTATTCTTGTCTTTCAGAATTGTTGAAAGTGCTTTGTACCCGCCGTGTTTTTCATAAACAGGCATTTCATGCAGGTCCTTGATGGCAGGAAGCAGGTGAGGTTGATATGATTTCCAGTCTTTGGACATCGCAAAAATTATTCAGAATCGTTTTTATGTTGAGGCATGGTGATGGATTCAAAAGCAGGTTTTTTACCGGCTTTCAGATCTTCAACAAGTTGATCCACCTTTTCTCTTGTCAGAAAATTGACGTATTTGTCGTTGGTAACCTGAAGCATGGGGGCATACCCGCAAGCGCCCAGGCACTCCACAGACTGCAGTGAGAACTGACCGTCGGATGTGGTTTCGCCGGCCTTGATTCCAAGCTTTTCTTCCAGGTAGTGCAGTATGTCATATCCGCCGCAAACCTGACAGCTCAGACAGGTACACACATCCAGAACATGCTTGCCCTTGGGTTTTTCGTAAAACTGGGTGTAAAATGTGACTACACCATGAATATGAGCCTCGGGAATGTCCATGGTGCGGGCAACCAGCTTCTGGATCGACGGATCGGTGTGACCGAATTTATCCTGGGCATACCATAGCACAGGCAGGACCGCCGCCTGCTTTTCCGGATATTTGTCGATAATTTTTTCGATCTCCTTGAGATCTTTGGCATCAAATGTATAGGTATCAGACATAGTTTACTTATCAGAATCTCCCATTACCGGATCCATGCCACCGATAATAACAACCGTATCAGCGACCATTTCTCCGTCAAGTACAGTTTCCAGTCCCTGCAGATTGCTGAAGGACGGCGACTTGATTTTCAGCCGCCAGGGATGACCGGTTCCGTCACTTTGTATATAAAAACCGAGTTCGCCTTTGGGTGCTTCAATAGCGTGATAGGCTTCAGCACCTTCGGGCGGACACACACCGGTATCGGTCATCATAAAGTCGTGAATAAGTCCTTCCATGGAATAGTAGACCTCATCTTTTGAGGGGTAACTCTTTTTGGCATCATCTACACGGATCGGACCTTTATCCGGCATTTTTTTAAAACACTGTTCGATAATTCTTACCGACTCGGCCATTTCCTCCATCCGGCAGTAATAGCGTGCCAGATTATCACCCTCGGTCCGGGTTGGCACTTCAAAGTCAATCTGATCGTAATGAAGGTACGGCTCAAATTTGCGGACATCATAAGCGATACCCGTAGCTCGAAGCGCCGGGCCGGTCAGTCCGATGTTAATGGCTTCTTCGTGGCCGATGGAACCGACACCGGCATTTCTGTCAACAAAAATGCGGTTGCGGTCAAGCAGTTTATGCCAGTCACGCAGTTCGCGTGGAAATTCCGAGATAAACTTTTTGATTTTTTCTACGGAAGCGGGAGTGAAGTCGTTGTTAACGCCGCCGATACGGGAGTGTGAAACGGTGAATCGGTGCCCGGCGACCTCATCGAAAATGTCGTAGATTTTCTCCCTTTCGCGGAAAGTCCAGATAAAAAAGGATACGGCACCGGCATCCATGACCATGGTGCCAAGCCATAAAAGATGCGAGGATATACGGGCTAACTCATTGCATATCATCCGGATATAATTAGCACGCTCAGGCGACTCAATATTGGCAATCCTTTCGACGGCAAGGCAGAGAGCGACATTGTTGCTGTAGGGGGAGAGGTAGTCCATGCGATCGGTGTAGGGCATGAACTCCTGGTAGGTTTTGTTTTCGGCCATCTTCTCGATCCCGCGATGGAGGTAGCCGGTATCAAGCCTGCATTTGGTGATTTTCTCTCCGTCAAGCTCCATCAGAACACGAAGTACGCCATGGGTGGCGGGATGCTGCGGTCCCATATTGAGCGTCATACGGGTTGCCAGAGGATCGCTTTTGTCCAACTCGACAGTTGCGTGCTTGTCCTCAAGACTTTTGTAGATGGCTTCCTGATGCTCAGGAAAAAAAGTTGGTTTTTTTCGGGAAATGTGCGCGTCTGATTCCATTGGGAAGTAGTTGCTTCAGTCGTGGTCGGGTGTAGTATTGGGCAATTCCAGAGAACCGGGTACGCCAAGCAGAGGAAACTCCTTGCGCAGCGGATAGTATTTGAAGTCTTCCGGAAGGAATATGCGCCGCAGGTCGGGATGTCCCTCAAAGTGGATTCCGTACATATCGTAAACTTCACGCTCGTTCCAGTTTGCGCTTTTCCATAAGTCGCATACCGAAGGTAGTACGGGGTTGTTTTCATCAACCAGCACTTTCAGGAAAAATCGCTGATGATCCCTCAGTGAAATAAGATGGTAGAATACTTCAAACCGGTCTTCTGAGGTAAACCTGTCGGTTCCGAAAACATCGTTGAGATAGATGAAATGAAGTTCATCCTTCATGAACCGGCAGGTTTCGGTCAGCCGGTCGCGCTTCAGGGTTATGACCGGATATTTGTAGTCGTAATACAATCGGACCAGGTCATCACCCAGAAATTCCCTTAGTTTCTGAAGGAGTTTTTCGGTTGTTTCTGAATTCATGGTTAACTGTCAAGCTTGATGGTTTGCTCCTCTTTAATCTTGTCCTGAATTCTCATCAGGGCATTGAGAAGAGACTCCGGACGCGGCGGGCAACCCGATATGTATACATCGACGGGCAGGAAGTTATCGACTCCCTGAACCACGCCATAGCAGCGGTGCATACCTCCGGTTGAGGCGCAGGCGCCCATGGCGATGCACCATTTCGGGTCGGGCATCTGGTCCCAGATACGTCTGATGGCATGGGACATTTTGTAGGTGCACCATCCGGCTACGATCATCACGTCACTCTGACGCGGTGAAAAGCGAAGAACTTCAGAGCCGAAACGGGCGGCGTCATATTTCGGGCCGGCAAAGGCCATCATTTCGATAGCACAGCATGCCAGTCCCATCGGCATGGGCCAGACAGCATTTGAGCGTCCCCATTTGGTTAATGCATCTACTGTTGTGGTGAAGAAACCTTCACCCATTACACGATCAAAACTCATAATTATAGCGGTTTTACCCGGGTTTTCTGGCTATGGAAGGATCGGTATCCCAATCAAAAGAACCTTTTTTCAGAGTGTATATCAGTCCGAGAAACAGTATGAAAATAAATAACATCATTGCCCAAAACGTTCCTGGCCCGAATTCCTGATACCGGACAGCCCAGGGATAGATGAAGATCACTTCAAGGTCAAAAACAATAAATTCCATTGCAATGATGTAAAAACTTACGGAATACCGGTCCCGTGCCTGTCCTATCGGGTCCATTCCGCTTTCATAGGCTCCGAGTTTGTTATCGGACGGCCGGGTCGGACCCAGGAGCCGGGAGAGGATTATAAATGCAAGAGCCAGGACCACAGCCAGGGCAATAAGCAGTAAAACAGGAATGTATTGTTCAAGCATCACTTGGTATTGAAAAGGTGACAGGGCATCAATTCGGCACTAAAATTACTTCCGTTATGCGCTAATGTCAATCAAAACAGGTAATCCATTCTTATTTCCTTTATTGCATGTAAAAGGCAATAAACCAGCCGATAACATATTGTGCCGGCAATTTATTCAGTCAGGTGTATTCAGTTGTGATTTTCCGTTTTAATTATGGCCGGGCAGCGGTGCCATGCCATTTCTGTTGAACGGGGATGAATGAGAGAAGCTGGTGATGTGTTTATAGAAGTATAAAAAATGGTTACCTTGCAGTTAGATATTAGCAGATTGTTTGCGCGTTGACCCGGCATTGCCGGTTTATGCAGACAAACCAGGCTGAAAGGTATTCACCCAAAAAAGTGACAAGTTTTGAGCAAGATTCAAATGGACATACTGGGACTTTCGACAAGTCCAAGCAGCGGTGGCGCATATGCGTTGATTCTCAATGAAACTGACGGCAAACGTCGTCTGCCGATCATTATAGGCACATTTGAAGCCCAGGCCATAGCACTTGAGCTTGAAAACATCAAGCCGCCAAGACCCATGACGCATGATCTCATGCGCAATATCATTCAGAGCTTCAACACATTTGTCAAAGAAATCTATATCAATGACCTCAAGGAGGGAACATTCTATGCCCAGGTGGTCTACGACAATAATGGTGAAACACTGACGCAGGATTCACGCCCAAGCGACGCCATAGCCCTTGCGATACGTTTCAATGCTCCCATATTTGTATCAGACCACATTATTGATGAAGCGGGAATTGAATCCGACCCCCAGGCAGAAGAGCACGAAGAATCCGGATTTTCCGAGGAGAGGGGCACGGAATCTCCTGCTGAGGAAGAGTCCCCGCCGGCATCCAGCAAAGAGAGCCGCATCAAGATGCTGGAAAAAAACCTTACAACGGCAATAGCCGAGGAGGACTACGAAAAAGCCGCCAAGATCAGGGATGAGTTGAACCGACTCAAGAGTTAACTAACTTTAAACGAGTGCGATTTTGAATATTGAAAAAGTGGATTACGGCAAACTCCCGTATTCCCGTCTTTTCCGTGATTTTGTGAATGGGGGTGACGATCTGACCCCATTTTATGAATTCCCGCATCATTATGATGACCTGCAAAAGGCCGTCTCATCCTATCGGTTTGAGGGTGACAGAGACGAAATGGCCCGGATTATTACCGAATTCAATTCCGGTTTTACTCTTGCTGACGAAGCAAAAGAACATCTCACATCACTTTCCGATCCGGAAACAGTTACGATTACAACGGGGCAGCAGGTCAGCCTTTTCGGGGGGCCTCTTTACGTTATATACAAGGCGCTGACAATTATCAACCTCGCCGGGAAATTAACACGAGACACAAACAAAAGGGTCGTTCCCGTATTCTGGCTGGCTGATGAAGATCATGATTATGACGAGATTGCCACCGTTTCACTGGCCGGAAACAATGGGACGGAGCGGTTTCATCTACCATGCAAGACTTGTGAACGGCATGCTGCCGGAATGATACCCATTGGAGAGGATTTTGAGTCATTTCGCCGTGATGTGTATTCAAAACTGCCGGAAACTGATTTCCACGGGGAAGTAACAGAACTTCTGGATGAGAGTTATTTCCGGGGCAGAACACTCCGCCATGCATTTGGGGAACTCCTGGCACGCCTGCTGTCAAAACACGGTCTGATTTTTGCAGGCAGTAATTTTCCTGATGCCAAAAAAGCTGCGGCAGATTGCTTTCGCACGGCGATTAATAAAACTGCGGATATTGAGTCTGCACTCAGGAAGCAGTCGGATCGTTTGTCCGGATTGTATCATCAACAGGCACAGATTTCGGACAGCCTGCTGTTCTGGCATGATGACCAGCACGGACGTATGCGCCTCGCTCATCAAAACGGTTCATGGACGATGCAGACCGGTGAAAGTTTCAGCACCGGAGAGCTTCTGGACAAGCTGGATAGCGATCCCGGCAGATTCTCACCCAATGTTTTTTTACGGCCGATATTACAGGATAAATTGCTTCCCAATGCCGCTTACGTAGCCGGCCCCGCAGAGATAGCATATTACGCTCAGATGAGGCCGCTTTATGATCTCTTCGGAAAGTCAATGCCCTTCATTGCGTCCAGGATGACGGCTACAATAGCAGAGCCTCCGGTTCAAAGATTTCTCAAGGAACTACCCTTTGAATTTTCTGATTTTGCGAAGCGGCCCGAAGACCTGGAGCAGGAATACCTGCGCCGGCACAGTGATCCCGAACTGGACCAGCGATTTGAAGAATGGAAAAAGAAAATCTCTCTATTAAGCGAGTCAAAAATAAAGGAAACCGGAATATCTGATCCCGGATTGAACAAACACGCACAGGCCATTACAAAAGAGTACCACAAGGCTATTGATAAACTCAGAAAAAAAATGGTCAATCAGGTCCGGCAGAAGGAAGAGGTGCAAATTAACCGGATTAAAAAATCGAGAAATGCACTTTTCCCGGATGGTCATTTGCAGGAGCGGGAGATATCATTCATATATTTTATGAACAAATTCGGTGTGAATGTCTGGGATGACTTGCTGACGTCACTGGAAAATCATCAGGGGCTTTTCAGCCAGCATTTTCGGGTGGATTTATAAGACAGGCCAGGCAATGGACAAGGATGCACTCAGAAAAAAATTGTTGCAGCAGCGAACTTCAATGGGTGCCCTGCAGCTGGAAACGCTGGGACGGCTGATATCTGAACAGATACTCAGATCGTCTTGGTACCTTGAAGCGCGTGTTATTCACTGTTTTTCAGGGACCATATCCAAGGGCGAAGTGCCCACCTTCAAGATTCTGAAGGAGATAGTCGGAGCCGGAAAAACACTTGTCATGCCTAAAGTGACGAAGATCCCAGGGGTCATGGAGCACCATGTCGTCCGGGACCCGGAGGATCTGACAAGTGGCAACTGGGGGATTCTGGAACCCGCTAATGACAATCCGGTGGGCGTCAGTGAGATTGATCTGGTTTTGGTTCCGGGGCTGGCTGCTGACCGGACAGGCAACAGAATTGGCTATGGAAGAGGGTATTATGACCGGTTTTTATCGGAAATTCCGGAAACACGAACCATCATGCCGGTACCGGAGATATTTGTGCTGGAACATATCCCAACGGAACAGGGAGACGTGGCTGTTAAAGCCCTGGCTACCGAGAATATTGTGGCAGACTGCATTAAGAGATAAGGGCAGTCGATCCAGATGCGGTAACTTTTTTCCGGCGCCTGCGTATGAAATGAACAGCTGTTATGGTTTGCAGCAGTGACTCGTGAATGGTGTGTCAACCCGGGCATCCGGAGCACCATAAATCATGTTCAAAATGAAATTGAAATTGTTATGGAAAGAAACAAGACCGGCACACATTTGAAAAACGATCTCGATCCGGACCTCCGGATCACTGATGAGGAATACGAGCGGCTGAAGTCCGAGTACGAATTTGAAAAAGGAGAAAAGATTAAGAATAAGGGATCGGGGTTTGCCAGAGCGGCAGGTATCGTCTTTCTGATTGCTGCCGCCGTTTTCGTTATGCAGCAGTTTTATTTTCCGTACGGCCCGGACATAACTCATATTTTGAGAGTCATGCCGGCAGCGGGAACCATACTGGTAATTCTGATTGGTCTTGGCCTGTTGAGTAGTTTCCGCAGACGGCGGAAAGTGTCGCAAAAAGAGAAAAAAAGCGCGGCTCCGAACACTTCGGAATCAGATTCCGGCGACTCCTTTGCCTATCAGTACAACCAAAAATGGTATCGGTCACGTCAGGAAAAAATGATCTTTGGTGTGTGCGGCGGTATTGCTGAACGTTTCGGCTGGGATCCGACCATTGTCCGGGCTCTGTTTGTGCTGGCATTTTTTAGTTACGGTTTCAGTTTAGTTATTTATATTGCCCTGGCAGTAATCCTGCCCAAAAGACCTGTCAGAGGTCTGGTATCATAATTTTTATCTAATCGGAATGCTAATAAGTTTTGAAGGGATTGACGGCAGCGGAAAGTCAACCAATATCCGGAATCTTTGTCAATACCTGGAGGAAAAGGGATATGATGTTCAGGTGTTCAGGGAACCCGGCGGAACGGTTCTTTCTGAGCAGATTCGCGAAATTTTGCTGAACAGTGATGAAGATATTCATCCGATAGCCGAGTCACTTCTGTTTTCTGCGGCCAGGGCACAACTGGTTGCAACCCGCATCCGGCCGGCTCTTGCAGAAGGAACTATAGTCATAGTGGATCGTTTTTTTGACTCAACTACAGCTTACCAGGGCTATGGACGGGAGGTCATACCTGTGTGGCAGATTGATCAGCTGAATGATTTGGCGACGCAGCAACTTGAGCCGGATATTACTTTCTATCTGAGGCTGCCGCCGGAAGAAGCTCAGCGCCGACGGGCCAGGGAAGGCAGTGAAGACCGCCTTGAACGGTCCGGAGAGAAATTTTTTGAGCGTGTCAGTAAAGGATTTGATCAACTGGCAGCGGAAAAGGAGAGAATCATCACACTTGACTCAACTCAGCCCGTTGAAATTCTGACGGAACAGATTGTTTCCCATTTAAGGCCGAAGCTTGACCGGCTGTAATGTCCGGATTCATCCAGTAAATCAGGGCAGGAAGAAAGAGCAGGTCCGCCAGAAGTGCCGTGAGAATGGTAAGGCATGTCAGCAATCCCATCAGCATGTTGGACTCGAACGAACTTGTGCCCAGTACACCGAATCCTGCAAGAAGTATAATACTGGTCAGTATAATAGCCCTGCCGGTGTGGATGGTAGTGTTCTTTACAGCCTGACGCAGATCAGACCCTCGCAGAGTTTCCATCCTGAAGCGCGCCAGATAGTGTATACTGTCGTCTACAGCTATGCCGAAAGCTATTGTGAAAATGACAGCTGTTGACGGCCGGATGTCGATACCTGCAAAACCCATGAATCCGGCGGTAATGATTAGTGGTATCAGGTTGGGCAACAGAGAGATAATCACGAGTTTGGCATTTCTGAAAAGCAGTGCCATAATTACGGAAATGAACAGAAAAGCAAGTCCGATACTCCAGGTGAGGGCCGAAACAATGTTTCCGGTCAGGTCGGCTGACAAGATGGTTGATCCGGTAAGCGTGACGGATGACTCCGGGAAAAGGGCATCAAGCCGGGGCTTCAGGTCGTCACGCATCTGATTGATGCGATAGGAGCCGACGTCATAAGCCCTTGCTATTACGCGTGTTTGCCGGTTCTCAAAGTCATTCATTCGTGACGGGCCGGATGCCCCCGTCAGGTCCAGAAGCAAATCGTATTGGGCAACAAGCTGACGGGAATCGGGCACCGTGTCTTCCTGATGGTCCCTCATTACCTGATCGACTCGTTTTATCAGTGTGGCAAAAGAAATGCTCTGACTGATTTCATCGTATTCGCCGAGCATATTGTGAAGCTGTTCTATGCGTCGCAGCAGGTCCGGGTCATAAGCGCCATCCTCCTTTCCGGTATCAATGATGATTTCCAGAGGAAACTGGGGGGCTATGTGTTCATCAAGAAACCGGCTTTGCTGAATCAGATGAGAGCTTTCACCAATATCATCAAAAACCCTGCTGTTGGTTTTCAGCTGCGTAATTCCGATGGAAAACAGTGCGGTTACCAGCAGTGTGATACTCACTACGATCCTGTAATGATTCCGGGCGGTTCTGTGGGTGGAGGAAAGCAGAGAGCCGATTTTCCGGAAAAACACCTTGCTTTTATCTTCTACGGGCATCCTTGTTTTTATCAGTTGCAATACGGAAGGCAGCACAAATATGGTTACCGCAAATGCAATCAGCACCCCCAATGCTGTGTAGAGGCCGAAACGCCGCATCGGCATGACATCACTCGTCATCAATGTCATGAAACCGATTGCGGTGGTAATACTGGTCAGCAGCGTCGCTGAACCCAGTACGAGAATCGTCTCTTCCAGTGAGCGTTTTTTACTTTTGTTGTCAAGCCGCAAGTCCTGATATTTTGAAAGCATGTGAATGGAATCCGCGACTCCCACACATAACAGGATCGGTGCAATGGTGCTGCTCATGATCTCAAAGTGTCCGCCGGTCATCACCAGAACAGCAACTACAAAGAGTATGGTAACCCATACAATGGAAATGGGGAGCAGCACGCCGATGACCGTTCTGAACAGAAGCCACAAAATAATAATGATAAGCAGTGAAGCCACAGAAACATAGAGCAGAATCTCCCTGTTCAGGGTTTCCACGTACTGCGTCCGGAAATAGGGGAGCCCGGTTACATTGATGTCATAATGCTGCCTGTAGGATTCAAGTTTGTCCTCCAGACGGGATATGAGTTCCCGCCTGTTTGAAAAGGTATTTTCCTGCTCGTCGAGATTGATATAGATAGCTGTTGCGGTACCATCCGAGCCCAGGAATGTGCCGTATACGAACGGATCGTTCAGCATTCTGCTGCGGATATCATCAAGAATCCTGCCGGTTGCGTTTTCGCCAGTTTGCACCTTATCCAAATCATCATCAGAAAGGTATTTATCAGTACTCAATGATCCGTCATCAGACCGGACAAACTCCCGGATATTCCACAAACTCCGTACTTCTTTCGTGTAGGGGAGCATTTCAAGATCTTCAGAAAGCCGTTTGATGCGATACAAGTGCTCATTTGTAAACAGGGAGTCATGCCGGAAAGCGACAATAATGGAGGTGTCGTCCCGACCGAACTCATCGGATATGCGCTGAAACTCAACAATGGTTTCCGCATCGTCCGGGTAAAACCCTTCCAGGTCGAAGTCGGCCTCGACGTTCAATGCGGGCAGAAAGGCAAAAAACGCAAGACCAGCTACAAGGGCCAGATAGGTCCGCGGTCTGGCGAGTATCTGTCCGATTATCAGATCAATATGATTTTTCCGAATCAATGTTTGGCCTTTCTGTTTCGATATGCGCAGTTACCAGTAGAATTTCAGTGTGCCGTAAACGAGAGAGTTTGTTCTGTATGAGCCGAAAGACAAATGACCATAGCCCGGACCAGGATCGGAACCGCCGAAAATATGCGTTCCCAAGCCAAGGTTAACCTGATCAGAAATGTCATATATATGTTCCGAACTGATCCAGAAATCATTGCCTGCCGGATGATATGTTGTCTGCATCCGGTTGCTCAACCGTTCCCGGAACAAGTCCCGGGCAACGAAACCAGAAAATCTGTGAAAGCGTTCTTTCCGGACAATATCAGGGTGAGGCGAGCGAATTCCCTCCATAAACCACTGGACACCGGCAAGTAAAGTGGACCGCTCATAACGGATCTCGGTCAGTAACCGGTAGGATTGCTCAGCAGACAAAAAACCATCCTCTTCTTCATCGATCAAACGGGTTATGCGTGCCAGTTCTCCGAGACTTGTGGATGCAGGGTCAAACTCCAGAATGATACCGGGAACCCGGTCGAACTGTTCATCTTGAAACCAGAGTGCTTCTGCTGTCAAGGTAATTCCGGATCCGGCGCGGTAAGAAGTTCCGCCGCCCAGAATCAGAGTGGGTTTGAAAGAGGGTTTCAAGGTAATTGCAGGTGAAGCAAAAGGATCTGCCGGATCAATTGACAATTTTTTTTGGTAAGACGGCATGGGAGGCACCCAGTGAAATGCAGAAAGCTGAATTTCAAGCGAAGCAGACAGATCGTACTCCCATATCAGTCCGGTCTGGAGTTCCGTCAGTTGCCTGTCCGGTCTGTTATCACCGGATGGAAAATCGGATATGCGCAGCGGGAGTCCGGCCGGAGTGGGGACGGGAATAAACCACCTGTCTTCGGGATGCGGCAGTCGAACCGGGGTGATGACAGGTGAGAAAACAAGTTCAAATACGCTGTTTCCGGTATAATGTCTGTATGATAATGCAATGTTGCCGCGGACTGTTGCATTGTCGGGTTCAATGACAAAGTTCCGCAGATCCCTGGGCCGTAAAAACTCAAATAACGAGTTGGCGGGAGTCAGTCCTCTGCGCAGATCTTGCCGGCCGACCCGGAGATCCCCCCGGGAAAGCCAGAATTCTATCCAGAGTTCGGGGATGTATATATCGAGAGAGTCCGGGCTGGCAGTGAAATAATTCCGGATATTGGCGCTGGTGTGGAAGCGACCGTCCGGCAGGCGCTGATCCAGCTCCAGACTCAGTCTTTGAACAGCCGGATGATACGAATGCGGAGGGTGCATCGTGAAACCGGACAGATGCTGAAAGGTGCCGGTCCACTGAGGTCTATCGGCCGCATGAAGCTGGAGGGTCAGGGCAGCACAGAAAGCGGCAGTGAACAACGTTGTCCGGACGGCAGAAAACGCTTTTTCAGCAGCAAAATTACCAAACATGAGGACTTTTAAATTATTTTTCAATTGCTGAAATGAAAAAAAATGCTTAATTTTGAATTATTGTGCATTTCCTATTCCTCTTGTCTGGAAGGTCATGCATATATCGTAATGGTGATACCAGCCACAAATCACACAAACACTCAACTTTACGAAGCATAAAAGTACATTATGGCGCATCAAAGAATCGAAGTTGACCTGCCCCTCGCAAAAGTTTACGAATTAATGAGTTCTCCGACAGATTTTCCGAAGTTCATTTCGTCTTTGAAAGAGGTGAACAAAATTAATTCGCAAACTTTCGAATACGTAACTGAAATTGGCGGAGAAGAATTCCGTTGGACCACCAACATCATTGATGATCTGCGAAACACCCGCTTTGCCTGGATCACCATCAATGGGAACCTGAATCAAACCGGAACCATCCGGTTTACCCCCTTGAATAACGGTTCCCGTACCAGGGTTGATTTCAGTCTGGATTACCGGACGTTCTTTGGTGAACCTTCCACTGATATGGCGAAGTTTATTGAAGAACTGCCCGATCAGCTGATGGGTGATCTTGAAAAATTCAAAAATCTTGCCGAAAGCGGCAACTTTAAGGATGAGGAAGAGGTAGAGTCCGGAAAAGAAGAGGTCACTGCCTGATTCAGGTTTGAAAATTTATAAAAAGGGGCTTCAAGCCCCTTTTTTTTTGACTCCTGATCCGGATCTCAAACAAATGGATATTACCGAGTTTCTGTCATCAAACGTAAGAGAGAAGCCCTTTGCTGCCGTATTGGGACATCCCGTTGCGCACAGCCGTTCTCCGGCAATTCACAATGCTGCTTTAAAATACCATGCATTGCCGGTATCATACCATGCCATTGACTGTCCGCCGGAAAAAAACACACTCCTGCCCGAGCTTTTTTCACTACCTGCTTTCAGAGGTGCAAATATCACCATTCCGCTTAAGCAGGATATCATCGGTTATCTGAATGAAACCGATGAAACCTCGCAGGAAATTGGTGCTGTAAATACCGTTGTTCCTTCTGGTCACGCAGGAGTCAGACCCTCTGGTTTCAATACCGATGCCTATGGTTTTCAAAAACCGCTTGAGGGCATAACCGATCTTGAATGTGCCGTTGTACTGGGTGCGGGGGGTGCCTGCAGGGCGGTGGTTTACGCCCTTCGGAAATCCGGTTTCAAAAAAATATATGTTGCCAGCAGAAGGGCGGGGTCGGGATTATCCAAATTGCCCGGACAGGTCGATATCATTGATTACTCTGTAATCAAAAACGCTGTTAAGGATTCGGATATCATTGTCAATACCACACCCGTCGGCATGTATCCGAAGGTGGACGGGTTGCCTGTGCCGGAGGATCTGATTCCGCTATTGAAGGGGAAAATATGCTACGACATCATATACAATCCGCTGGAGACCCGTTTTCTTAAAGAGGCGCGAAAGCATGAAGCCAAAACGATAGGAGGTCTGGATATGTTTATCTATCAGGCTGCAAGGTCGTTTGAACTCTGGTTCGACAAACCCATGCCGCTTGAAATGGCGAGAAGTATTATTATATCCGATTTGAATTCGTGAAATGATGACACACTTTTGGACGCAGCACAGGGAGGTACTGGCCGCATTTATTGATAAAAATGCCGAAAAAGACGGGTATCGGCTGCGCTCAGTGACCAATGTGGAAACCGGATCGGATGCCATCCAGGCTCTCGAGGCAAACAGAGTTACATCTTCAGAATATCTTGGACATCACCCGCTTAAGCTGAGTATGGGCAAGCAGGTGCATGGCACTAACATAGTGTATACGGAAGAACCGGACATATATGAAAAAACGGATGGACTGGTAACTGACAAACCTGATCTTGCCGTCGGAGTTCTGGTGGCCGACTGCGCGGCAGTATTGCTGGCAGACAGAGTGCACCGGGTTATTGCCGCCGTACATGCAGGCTGGAGAGGGGCATCTGCAGGTATCATCTCCAAAGCAGTAAACAAAATGATGACGTTTGGAGCGGAACCGGATGTGATGGAAGCCTATGTAAGTCCATGCATCAGCAAGGATATGTTTGAAGTCGGGGATGAGGTAGCCTCACAGTTTCCCGCCCGTTTCGTTGACCGGTCCTTCCCAAAGCCTCATGTGGATTTGCAGGGTTTTCTGAAACATGAACTGCTTGTCAGCGGAATGTCCGAAGAAGCCGTCAAGTGCGACGAACGTTGTACTTACCGGACGGCCGAATCATTACACTCTTACCGAAGAGACGGCACAGCCAGCGGACGAATGCTTGGAGTCATTGTTCTTACATAATCAAGATTATTTTCCGGAAAACAATGGGATTGTTATTGCGATTGCACCCATGAACATTATCAACAGATTCAGATACGCCAGTGAATTCTAAAAAACTGATTATACTTGGCTCAACCGGTTCCATCGGAACCCAGACACTGGACATTGTCAGGTCTCAACCGGACAAGCTGGAAGTGTTTGCACTTACTGCAAACACTAACTGGAAGCTGCTGGCTGAACAAATCAACGAATTCAAACCAGCTTATGCCTTTCTGAAAGATGATCAGAAGCTTGGTGAGCTGCAGTCCTCGCTATTGCATAATGAAACCGAGATTCTCAGCGGTGGTGCCGGTATCATTGAAGAACTTGTGAGCAGTGATGAACCTGATTCGGTTATCAACAGCCTGGTTGGTTTTTCCGGGTTTCGCCCCACTGTTTCGGCCCTGGCTGCGGGAAAAAAAGTAGCACTTGCCAATAAGGAATCCCTCGTTGTTGGTGGGGCGTTGCTCGCACCCTATCTGAACGGACATTATGACAGGCTCATTCCGATTGACTCCGAGCACAGTGCCATACTGCAATGTTTGGTTGGGGAAGACACAGATACCCTGGAAAAACTGATCATCACCGCCAGCGGCGGGCCATTTCGCACCTGGTCCATCGATAACTTAAAGAACGCAGGTGTTCGGGATGCGCTGAAACATCCCAACTGGGACATGGGAGCGAAAATTACCATCGACTCTGCGACGATGATGAATAAGGGACTGGAGGTTATTGAGGCTCATTGGTTATTTGGCCTTCCGTTAGAAAAAATTGAGGCTGTCATACATCCGCAAAGCATAGTTCACTCCATGGTGCTGTTCAATGACGGGTCCATGAAAGCGCAGCTTGGTTTGCCGGATATGCGGCTTCCTATTCAATATGCTCTGAGCTATCCGGATCGCTGGCCGCTGCCATCCCGGCATATAAACTGGGCCGAGCATCAGCAGCTGACTTTCGAACCGGTTGATACCCGCCGTTTTCCCTGTTATGATCTTGCCTTGCAGGCCATCCGGACCGGAGGCCATGCCCCGGCAATTCTTAATGCTGCAAATGAGATTGCAGTAGAACGATTTCTGAATGAAGAAATTTCTTATATTCAGATCTCCCGGATTGTAGCTGAGAGCCTTTCTCATATATCACCAGGTGAAACGTTATCAGTAGAGTCTCTGGAAGAGGTCGATCAGCAGACAAGGGCAGTTGCCCGGGATATTTGAAAAAAAACGCGACGATATATACATGGAAGTAATCTTCAGCATCCTACAGACCGTACTCATTTTTGTAGCAGCTATCTTTATTCTGGTGCTGGTTCACGAACTGGGTCATTTTCTTGCCGCTAAACTTTTCGGAATGAGAGTTGAGCGTTTTTCCATCGGTTTTCCGCCACGCCTTGTCGGAGTCAAAAAGGGAGATACCGATTACTGTATCTCCGCTCTGCCCCTGGGGGGATATGTAAAAATATCCGGAATGGTTGATGAGAGCATGGATGACAGTTTTGAGGCCTCCGAACCCAAGGATTACGAATACAGAAGCAAACCTGTCTGGCAGCGCATGATTGTCATCACAGCCGGTGTGATATTCAACATGCTGCTTGCCTATGCGATTTTTGCCGTTATCACATTTTCTCACGGGGTCAATCAGATTCCCGCTGAAAACATCCAGGGAATGTATATTCCGGATACATCGACTGCCGCCGATGTAGGCTTTGAGACGGGTGATCGCCTTGTAGCTGTGAATGACAAGGAAATTGAATATGTCCGGCGCGGACAGTTTTTTTCCATGAGCGATATTACCAGCAGATCGCTGTCATTCACTGTTGAGCGCGACGGTGAAATGATCACCATTGAACCGCCGGCAGACTTTCTGGATTACCTGGCCAGGAATCCGGAGTTTCTGGAACTTCAAAATGCCCTGCCCAGCAAAGTGGGGGCTGTAGCCGAGGACACCCCGGCTGAAAAAGCCGGTTTGCAGGAAGGCGATGAGATTATTGCCATTGACGGTGAGGAAATAGGATACTGGGCACAAATGGTTGAGAAAATACAGGCCGGCGGGGAAGAGATGCTCTTTACCGTGAGACGAAACTCCGACACCCTCGAAAAGACCATCAGTCCCGAACCGGAAAGAAGGGTAATCGGCATCGCAATTGTGGATCCTCATCAGTACTTCGGATACGAAACCATCAGCTTTGGGGTCTTCGGTTCTATCAGAGAGGGGGTTAATCAGGCCCATGACACGCTCTTCGGCATTATAAACGGTTTTCGCCAGCTGCTGACCGGCACCATATCCGTACGGGAAAACCTCGGCGGACCGGTAGCCATTGCATCCGTGACGGCCGAAGTGACCGAACGCGGGGGTGCACTGGGCTTCTGGAATTTCACGGCTTTTCTGAGCATCACCCTTGCCCTGATGAATATCCTGCCTATTCCGATGCTGGACGGAGGGCATCTAATGTTTCTTATATACGAAGCGGTAACACGAAGGGAACCATCAATGAAAGTGCGAATGGCACTTCAGCAAATCGGCTTTATTTTGTTGATCAGTCTTATGATCTTTGTCACATTCAATGATATCCTCAGACACGTAGTTAACTGACATATGAGATTTGCAAAGGATGGTGTTCCCGTTATTGTTGCCGTACTGTTCCTTTCACTGATAATTATTGCCATAGGCTGGATACTGAACAATGCGTTTTCTATCCTCCTTTATCTGGCAGGCGTCGGCCTGAGCGGTTTTACGCTGTTCTTCTTCCGCGATCCTGAGCGCAGCATCCCGGAAGGCGACTTTGTTCTGGCACCGGCAGACGGAAAAGTGATTTCTGTTGATGATGTCAGAGAGGACACCTATCTGGGGAGAAGTGCCCGGCAGATAACCATTTTTCTTTCACTGGGCGATGTCCATGTAAACCGCTATCCTGTTTCCGGAAAGGTCGAACATGTTTCCTATCATCCGGGAAAGTATCTGGTTGCCTGGCACCCCAAGGCTTCGGAACTGAATGAGCGTGCCGAATTCGGCATCAGACATCCGAGCGGCGTGCCGATTTTTTATCGCCAGATCACCGGTTTCGTAGCCCGCCGCATCGTATTTCATACGAAGGAAGGGGATGAAGTCAGTGCCGGTGACCGGTTCGGCATCATGAAATTTGGCTCCCGGATGGATATACTTGTGCCTGACGACATGGAAGTCCTGGTAAGTGAAGGAGACCGCACGAGGGGCGGAGAGACCATCCTGGGCCGTTTATGATCTTTGACCCGGAAAGCCGCACTGCGGTTTCACCGCTGTAACTATTGCTGAAACCTGGAATACGGGAGATGATGAATCCTGAAAAAAGAAAATTGCGCAGGCAACTGAGAAATGACCACTTGCGTCAGAAGTTCCGCAAACCCATTCCGAGGGCTGTTGTTCCGAGTTTTTTTACCCTGATGAACCTGTTCTGCGGTTTTGTTGCTATCGTACAGATTTATGAGGGCAAGATTGAGTTTGGTGCCTGGCTGATTGTACTGGCTGCCGTCTTTGATATGATGGATGGTTTCATGGCAAGGCTTGCCAATGCAACATCAGAGTTTGGTATTGAGCTGGATTCTCTGAGTGATATGGTTTCTTTCGGTGTGGCTCCGGGATTTCTGTTCTACAGCCATTCTCTCAATGAATTGATGATCATAGGAATCATCGTGTCTGCGTTACCCGTTATCTGCGGATCGATGCGGCTGGCGCGGTTTAACGTGGATGCCCGTATTGAAGATCCGGACTATTTCAAGGGGCTGCCGATTCCGGCAATGGCCATGATGCTTGTCGCTCTGTTTCTCATTTTTCAGGACAGCGGTGCATTGTTTGAAGGGTTCAAGTACGGAATCAACAGTGTCATTATTCCGGTTATTCTGTTGCTCTCTCTGCTGATGGTAAGCACGGTTCCCTTTGACAAAATCCCCAAGTTCAAAAAAGGCCATCTGCGCAAGCACAGAGGAAGGGTTTATCTGTTTATATTCTATTTCATTGCTGTTATCATGCTTCAGGAATACGGACTGATACTGGTTTTTTCCATTTTCATTTTCAAGGGGGTCGTCATGGCCCTGATCCGTTTCTGGAAGGAGATTCACGAGGAGCCGGTTCAGGGCTGAGGCTGCCAGACGGGATCAGCCGGCAATCAGGCAATTATGCCATTAGCTATTCTGCCGCCCTGCTTACGGAGAAGATCAGAAGTTGTACTGCAGGCTTATGGCGTGAGCGGTTCCGAACCCGGTTTCATAAGGCATGAAGGCATAATTAAAATAGAACTCACTTATCAGTAATCCGGCTCCCAGGCTGAACCGGCGTTCTGTCTCACCGGTGCGATACCCGCCCCTCAGATCAATTAAATCTGAAACCCTGAGCTCCATTCCCAGGTTGAAATAACCGTCTTTTTGAGGACTGATGGAGCCATCTTCAGGCTCGAATTCATTCAACGGAAGATTGAAATCACCTATGAATGATACCAATAGCGGAATTTCATCATCGGCAGCTGTCGTGGAAAACTGAAGAAACCGGATGTCCGCGCCAAAACTCAGCATGGTCGGCAGCTCCGTAGCCGTCTCGGAAAGCTCATCCATGGATCCCAGGTTTCTAAGCGATGCACCAAGCCTGACGCGCTCGTCAAAGATGTTCATGCCAACCCCGGCATTGAGCCCGTATCCGCCTGCGTCTTGCTGAAAATACTGTTCGTGCAGATACATGCCGGTCAATCCCAGAGATAGCGGACCGATATTGCGGGCATAGGAGGTAGCAACAGAAAAATATCTGACTGAAAAAGTCCCGTCAGGGTTTTGGGTCGGATTTTGCCGGAACGCAACATCATCGATCAGCGATGACATGAATGCGACACCGAAGGCGTCGTTATCCCTGCGGTAAGCAAGTCCTGCAAAACTGTTCTGTGTGTCCGTTGCGGGCCATATCATATATGAAATGGTTGCACTGCTCTGTTTTTCCAGTGCCAGCATGGACGGGTTCAGGAATATGGAGGATGCCCCGGACAAAGAAGCCGTATTTCCTTCGGAAATTCCCATATTATGGGCTGAAGGGCCTGTCAGGAGGAACTGCATTCCGGTAGTCTGCCCGCCTCCCGCATGCAGTACCGGAGTAGTTATCAGTAAGAGTAATGCCGCCGTCAGGATTCTTTTTGTCATCTTATTCAGGGAGTCAGAATTTCTTTGTTTCACGCAGTTGCCTGTGGCATCCGTTACAGTTTCTGTTACAGAGATAATCTCAAATTTAAAACATGCATTCCAGCAATTCCCATCGGTTCTCTTACAAAAGCATAATCAATGGAAGGGCTCAGCGCATCATACGGAAGATGCACAGAGAATCCGGCGCTTACTTTATGGGTCTCCTCAAGGAAGTCCAGGTCCAGAACCTCCCAGCCTCCTCTCAGGGTAATTCGCTCATGGGCATCCCAGGATGCTCCGAAGCGGATTTGATGGCTGCTGGTAGTAATGTTATCGGTCTGGCGGGAGTTGCGCGGTGGCAGCACGCCTGATGCGACCTGCAAGCGCTGATATTCGGAGCTTTGCCGCTGGATTTCATATTCAGAGCTGAGAGTCAGTCCGGTTTCCGCAAATCTGTAGGATGTGGACAGCCGGAAGCGGTTAGGAAACGGATCTGATTTGCTGCGACCGTCCTGTCCGCCATACAGGTCTGATGTGTTCCATGAGTATTCGGAGACAAGATCCTGGGCAGCGAATCCAATTCTCCAGGAGTCGGTGGGACTCAGGATCATGCCGATATCAAACCCGGCGCCAGTGGAATTGCTGATCTCTTCATGGAAACTGGCCAGCTGAAGTTTGACCGAAGCGCCAAGGCGGATTCGCGGGTTGATGCTGATGCCAAATGCTGCAAAAAACTGAAACTCGTGGGTGGACAGATAATCCGTGTGGTATCCGCTGCTGGTCCGGCCGTCAATGTCATAGACATTGGCGTTGAGCAATCCGAAGCTGAGTCCGGCATTGGGGGGCAGCGGGAATGTTGCGTTCACGGAATGAAGCGAGCGGTCGAACGACATCAGCGCCGTGCCCAGATCAAACTGATTATTCGTGATATCGGCAGAAAGTGCAGGGTTGTAGTGAGCGTAAACGCCGTCCTGGGATACGGACCCGATGGCATTGCCCATTGCCATGCCCCTTGCACCAAATCCCATCCTCGTAAACGCACCGCTGAAACCACCGCTCTGAGCATGAACATCAACAGAAAAAACCATGATTATCAAGGCAGCTACCATCGTGACAAACAATGTGCGGTGAGCTTTATGTATGCCGCTCCGGTACAGGGGCGGATTCGCAGAGCCGGTCCGGCATTTTCTTTCAGGTGTTATGGATTCAAGAGAGTTCATTCAATCTAACAAGATTCATTCGAGTACCAGGATTTTTCCTGTTTTGCTGCCGTTTCCGGTTTCGATTTCATAAAATATCGTTCCGTTTGCAACTTTGCGGCCCTGCTCATCGGTGCCATCCCAAACCGCTTCATATGTTCCGGGGCCGAGTTGTTTGTTTTCGTCCAGAACCCGTATAAGGTTCATGGAAAAATCATACAGTCGTATGGTGACCGGTGCGTCGGAATCCGTTTCAAATTTGATGCGCACCAGATCATGATTCCGCGGTGAAAACGGGTTGGGATATGCATAGGTATCCACATCAGGTGCGTCATCCTGGTGCTGATTTTCGCCATCAAGCGGAAAATTCACCCTTGTAATTTCCCAGGTCTCTCCGTCATCGGTTGTCGATGCCAGTCCGTCGCTTGAGCCGATCCAGATGCGATCCGAAGCATTTGCCACGGCGTAGTACGTCGTTCCGGGTTTCATTGATGTGTTCGGACTGCGGATGCGGCTTGTCTGCTGCCAGTTGCGGCCGTTGTCTCTGCTGATAAACAGGCCGTTGGATCCTGCAGCAAAAATGGCTTCATCGCGAAATCCAATATCATATATCCGTTCACCGGCAAGATGCTGTTCAAACGTTTCACCGGCATCCCTTGTCGCTACGATTCCCTCGGTGTCCTCGCCGGTTATGGCTGACCAGTTGGTCATCCAGACAGCGTTGTCATAAGAGTTTTCCCGAATCGCCGTCACCCAGTTTCCGAGAAGGCCGTCAGGATCCCGGCTAGCCCGGATGTGCCTCCAGCGAATGCTGTCGGCCGGCGCGTCAAGGGCATTGTCGGAGATGTTGATACCTCCGGCGGTTCCGGCGTAAACATGTCCGTCCTCTGCTATGAGTACCGAAAATCCAAGAAAATTGAGATAATTATTTGACTGACCGTCACCTCTGGGATCGATGACAAAGTCATATGTTTCTTCCGGATCGAGACGGTCCAGCTCAAATGGCGGAAGCACGATGCGTTCCCAGGTCTGGCCAAAGTCGGTGCTTCTGCGGATTCCGGAGGCCCATCCGGCAAAAAAGGCAACATCGCCCCGGAAATCAACGACATAGGGAGGGGATTGCTGGGGTACAATGACAGGTACAATCTCAAGGTCCTGTCCGCCGTAGCGGATGGTGTTGTCATCCGGGTGGTCAAGCGTCCGGGATGTATCAACAAGCTCCCAGGACAAGCCGCCGTCACTGGTAATGTAGAAACCCATCTGTGCCTGAACGGATTCGCCACCCTGGGTATCCGTGTATCCGATTCCGGCAATAACACTGTCTTGTGCAAGTGCTATGGAAAAAAGGCGCCCGCGCCCGTCAGTCACCGAGTCTACGCCCTCAGGTTTCAGCCAGTCCATATCATTTGCCACATTGTAGTACATTCTTGGACCCGTCCAAACCGTATCACCATAGGCACCCATATTGGATATGGAGTTTTGTGAAATGGAGTTGTAAGGGGAGGAGATCTGTCCGGGTTCAATCTGAGCGAAAGAAGGCCGGGGCGCAGCAAACAGGCAGACCGCAAGGAAAAATATCAGAAATATGGATGCCGGTAGTAATCTCATCGGGCGATGGTAAGTGTTGAGCTGAGTGTGTCGCTGACAGTTCCCGCAATATCGATGGCGTGCACCTCGATGGTATACGTGTCGGGATTATTGCCGGAGTTTATACTGAAGTTCTGTACATATATGCTGTCACCGGGTTCATTCCCGAAATCAGGATTGCTGTCACTCATGGTGGATGCAAAAATCCGGTCGTCGCTCTGGTCATAGAGTTCGAGCTGGACCCGGTCGATGTTATCAGGTGAAATGGTATGCTCCACTTTTGCAGATATGAAAAAGCGGTTGTCTTCTTCGCCGGGCATTGGAATAATTACCGTTTCAGGGTGGTCGACTTCAAGCACTCTCGGCTCGCCTGTGTCCACCCCGCGGACAGAAATGGTAGTTTCGTTGCGGTCGTATGCTCTGTTGTCCGGCCCGAGTGGATAGACGTAGATCACGAGGTTCTCAAAGTTATTGGTGCTCATTTGCCTGGAAAGCGTGCCCTGAAACTGCTGGGGAGTATCGGGTGCTGTCAGGGTGTCCGAGTCCAGCTCGGAACGGTCATTTGCTGCGGCCAGCGATGCAACCAGCAGATAATCTTCCGGCAGGTCTGATGTGACGGATATGTGAAAGGTGACAAGTGTATCCGTGATTTCTGCGTCATCATCAAAGGTGACAGAGTCGGGGCTCACAGAAACCTCAGAAATTACGGGATGTTCGCTGAGAACATTTACAGGTCCGTCAGTTTCATCACAACCGGACAGAATCATAATAAATGCAACAAGGCACAGCAGATGTGCGGCAGGGAAGGGGAAACGGAACGGATGTCTCAAAACAGCTAAGTAAAGAGGTGAAGACAATAGTGAAATAAAAAGCAGGTGACAAGTAGTAACGTTATGCCATTCAGTCTGTTATGTTTTGATGCCAGCAGCTGCACTCAATGGTGCGCTGCATTTCCGTTTATTATTCAATATTACCCGTTGTTTCGACGAATGTCAATATTGTTTTGACTTGTTTTTTGTATCCGGGCGGTATTTTCCGCGGAGCCGGACAGGACAAATACTCCTGTAATGCAATGTTTAAAAATCAAGGTCTTGCTTCAGGTTTGATAGTTGTGTAAATTTACTTTCATGAAAAGTGTAACTGTACATGGAAATAACTGGTGGTGGTCAGTCTGCTGAGAGCGGATTGATACCGGTATGTGCAGTACACTTTAGAGTATTTAACCCGCTTTCAGTTCATCTGGGAGCGGGTTTTTTTGTTTATGGCCACTTTTGACAAGCTGATTGTCAGATAAGTGCGATTTATCAGGTAATCAGAGTGGCCAACATTTTGCATGATCTTGAAAGTTTATGAATCCGGAAGAATTTAAACAGCTGGCTCAAACATATACCGCAATACCCGTCTCCAGGGTACTGATGGCTGACACGGTCACGCCGGTATCCCTGTTTTTGAAAATTCGCAGTGATGCACGTTATCCCTTTCTTCTGGAATCCGTGGAAGGGGGAGAGCAGATGGCCAGATATTCATTCATTGGCAAAAACCCCTATCAGGCACTGAAATACAAAGACGGAAAAGTCAGCCTTGCCAGATACCGGAAAGCCTCAGATGCCCATGCATTTTTTGACGGGGGAGGTCAGAGCAGTGAACAGACCGATGGCGGATTTGAAGAAAAGACTCTTGATGAGGGTTATTTTCCGGTGCTCAGAAAATTGTGCACTGCGTATCTGGAACCGGAGCTGCCAGACTTGCCCCGGCTGACAGGCGGCGCTGTCGGCTTTTCAGCTTATGATACGGTTCGCCTGGTTGAAGACCTGCCCGATTCACCTGAAGATGACCTGGGACTTCCGGAAGCAATATGGGCTTTTTACGATGAAATATTCGCATTTGATCACGTGAAGCACAGAGTGCTGCTGATCAAGACCGTGTTTACCGGACCTGATGAGGATCACGATGCCCGGTATTCCAGTGCATTGAAATCCCTGGACATGATGGAAGACGTATTCAATCGTCACGTAACGGATTCAGACGGATACCGCAGGCCGCAGGATGATCTGGAAAGCAATATCAGCAGAGAACAATTTCGTGAACATGTCAAAAAAGCCAGGGAGCATATCCATGCCGGTGACATCTTTCAGGTCGTATTGTCACAACGATTCCGCAGCCGGTTTGAAGGTGACCGGTTCATGCTCTACCGGGCACTCAGAATGGTCAATCCGTCGCCGTATTTGTTTTACCTGGATTTTGATGACTTTGCGCTGATTGGATCTTCTCCTGAAGTCCTGGTTCAGGTCAGAAACAAGGATGTTCGATTGCTTCCCATAGCCGGAACGCGGCCCAGGGGAAAAGATCCGGAAGAAGACCGGGCATTTGAGGAAGATCTTAAAGCGGATCCCAAAGAACTCGCCGAGCACATCATGCTGGTCGATCTGGGACGGAATGATCTGTCACGGGTCTGTGATCCGGATACGGTAACCATGGTGCGTGATCGTGTAATCGAGCGGTACTCTCACGTCATGCACATCGTATCCGATGTTTGCGGCCGCCTCTCAGAGGGCAAAACAGCAGTTGATGCACTTGAAAACTGCTTTCCCGCAGGTACGGTTTCCGGTGCTCCGAAAGTCAGGGCGATGGAAATTATTGACGGGATGGAGCCCACAAAAAGGGGGCCGTATGCGGGGGCGGTCGGCTATTTTGATTTTTCAGGCAACATGGACACCTGTATCGCTATCCGGACCATGGTGGTCACTGACCGGGATATCTACATCCAGGCAGGGGCCGGCATTGTAGCCGACAGTGATCCCGACCGTGAGTATGATGAAACAGTCAACAAAGCCAGGGCGCTTGTTGAGGCTTTGAGTGTGGCTCTGAAACTCGAATAATATGTATTGAACTCAAAAGTAACGCATAAAAACTGCTACGCTATTAGAATGAAATCAACAAAGAAAACCATTTTATCAGGCATCCAGCCTTCAGGCAGGCTTCATCTTGGCAACTACTTCGGTGCCATCAGGCAGCATCTGGAGTTCCAGGAAAAGGGCGATGCTTTCTATTTCATAGCCAATTATCATTCACTTACATCGCTTCAGGATGGCAAAAAACTGCATGACTACACGCTGGATGTCGCCCTTGATTATCTGGCGCTGGGCATGGACCCGGAAAAATGTACTTTTTTTGCACAAAGTGATGTTCCTCAGGTTCTTGAGCTCTCATGGATTCTTGGAACCCTCACGCCCGTCAGCCTGATGGAGAAGGGTGTGTCGTACAAGGATAAAATTGCCCAGGGACTGCAACCCAACATCGGCCTGTTTACCTATCCGGTTCTCCAGGCTGCTGACATCCTGATTTACGGGTCCGATATTGTGCCTGTCGGTGCTGACCAGAAACAGAATATCGAAATTTCCCGTGACCTTGCCGCCAGGTTCAATCATGTGTACGGCGGAGAATATCTGCGGATTCCGGAACCCTACATAGTCGAATCGGTTGCAACCGTACCGGGTGTTGACGGACGCAAGATGAGCAAGTCCTATGACAATACCATCGAAATATTCGACAGCGGCAAGGCCCTGAAGAAAAAAGTCATGTCTGTGGTAACAGACTCCAAAGCACTCGAGGAACCAAAAGATCCCGACAGCTGCAATGTCTTCGCGTTGATTAAACTGTTTGCCGACGAGCAAAAAATCCGGGAAGTCCGTGAAAATTATCTTTCCGGCGGATACGGATACGGCCATGCCAAAAAGGAACTTCTTGCTCTTGTTTCCGATTATTTTAAGGAAGCCAGGGATGCGCGTCACGAGCTTGCCAAAGATCCAGATACTGTGCGTGACATGCTCCGGGAAGGAGGCAGAAAAGCCCGTGTACGTGCAGAATCGGTGATGGAGCCCGTGCGCGAAGTGGCCGGAATTGTCCGACACGTTTCAACAAGTACAACTCATAATCTGGTATGACCTGAGGAACCGATCCAATGAGGACCTTGATTATTGACAATTACGATTCGTTCACGTATAACCTGGTGCATCTTGTTGCCAGGCATACTGATGATTACAGTGTAGTCCGGAATGACAAAATTTCGGCCGATGAAATCAGGCGTCTAAAGCCCGAACGCATCATGATCTCACCCGGTCCCGGAAGGCCTGAAAATGCAGGAATAACCGAAACGGTGATAGAAGAGTTCGGCAGGGATATTCCTGTTCTGGGGGTATGTCTCGGGCATCAGGCTATCGGACATGTGCATGGCGCACGTGTGATATCGGCTCCATCACTGATGCACGGCAAAACGTCGCAGATAACGCATGATGATTCTTTCTTGTATAACAATGTACCACAGAAATTTACGGCTACAAGGTATCATTCCCTGGTGCTGGACGAAACAACTATAGGTGATGATTTTTTAATCACCGCGCGTTCTGAAGATGATATAGTTATGGGAATCCGTCATAAGGAGTGGCCGCTTGAAGGGATTCAGTTTCACCCGGAGAGCATCCTGACAGTTGAAGGACCGAAACTGATTGAAAACTGGATGCGCAGGACATCCGAATAAATCTTCTGTTTGAATCACAACCAACAAAACCAGTATCACAACCAACAACTCCATGCAAAATTTTACTGATATTCTGCTGCAGATTTCCGAAGGTGCTGATCTTTCATCCGAACAGGCCGGTTTTGCATTGCGTGAAATCATAAATGGAAATGTGAATGAGGCAAGGATGGCTGCATTCCTGTTTGGTATGCGATGCAAGGGTGAAACGGTTGAGGAGCTTGCAGCAATGGTCGATGTAATGAGGGATGCATGCGTGCATGTGGATGTACCGGTAACCAATGCGGTAGACCTGTGCGGAACGGGCGGCGATAACTCCGGAACCTTCAATATTTCTACAGCGTCAATGTTCGTCACAGCAGGAGCCGAAGTTCCGGTCTTAAAGCATGGAAATTCCGGGGTATCCAGCCGAAGCGGCAGTTTTGATGTTCTGCAAAAGCTTGGAATCACTCCGGATCTTGACAAGGAAAAAGTGGAAACCGGTTTCCGGCAAAGCGGGATGGCGTTCATGTTTGCACCGCTTTTTCATCCCGCGATGGGTGCAATCATGAAAACACGAAAGGATCTTGCCATGAGAACATTCTTTAACATCATGGGTCCGATGCTGAATCCCGCCGGTGTAAAAAGGCAGATTGTTGGTGCATACAGCCGCCAGACAGCTGAAAAAATCGCCCGTATTCTTGAAAATCTCGGTTCCGATTTTGCGTATACCTTTCATGCCAGTGACGGGCTGGATGAGTGCTCAACCACGACATCGACAGAAATTTATCAGCTGAAAAACGGACACATCGGCCAAAATACCCTGGATCCCGGGATATTCGGAATGGCAACTGCAACGCCTGAAGAACTGAAAGGCGGTGATCCTGATCATAACGCGCGTATTATTGAAGCGGTACTTGACGGTACTGGTACCGAAGCCCAAAGCGATATTGTATTGCTGAACGCAACATTCGCAATACATGCTTCCGGATTGTATGACGATATCCAGGAGGCATTCTATGCCGCCCAGGAAAGTCTGGAGTCGGGAGCCGCCCAAAATGCGCTGAAGCGGTTTGCGGAGTGCACTTCAGATCTTAAAGCGTCCGCATGAGCTGATATGCTATGCGATTGCCCTGAAACAGACCTTACAAAGCAGAGCATCAGAACACGTTTAACATCAATATAATGACCGGGTGAAAACCCTTGAACAGCATCCTCAAAAATATCACAGACCGAACACGCGCCGATGTGGCTTCCAGGAAAAAAGGTGTGTCTTCAAAGGATTTTAACTCCTTTGAAGAGTATCATCGCAAAAGGAGAGACTTTGCCGGAAACCTGCGCAAGAGTTCCGGAGTTACGGTGATTGCCGAAATCAAGAAAGCATCTCCGTCACAGGGGGTAATAAGACAAAATTTTCATCCCGCCCTTATTGCACAATCGTATGAAGCAAACGGAGCGTCCGGTGTTTCCGTGCTGACTGACGAGCCTTTTTTTCATGGAGGACTGGCATATCTTCAGGAAGTTTCCGCGGTCACACGGCTGCCTGTTCTGCGAAAAGATTTCATCATTGATGAATATCAGATCGCGGAGGCACGAGCCTGGGGCGCAGACGCCGTTCTGCTTATTGCAAAAATATTGTCAGACAGGCAGATGTATGATCTTCTGGATGCAGCAAATGAAACGGGACTTCAAGCACTTGTAGAATGCTACGATACGAACGACTGGAATCGTATGGATTTCAGCCGCATTGAAGTCGTCGGTGTGAATAACCGGAACCTGGACACATTCGAGGTTGATCTGCACCGCGGGACTGATTTGCTCAAGCAAGCACCGGATAATGTTCTGAAAGTCTCGGAAAGCGGTATCGGCCGGCCGGAGGATCTGCTCACACTGGCCGGACAGGGTATTGATTCCGCTCTCATAGGAGAGCATTTTATGCGTGCTGATGACCCGGGTGAAGAACTGGGCAGGTTCACCGCTGTATTTTCCGGAAAAGGTGATTCTGACCCGGACTTATAACCGGGATTGGTTGTATCACGGCAGTGTGCCGGAATACTCTTAATTTATAAACAGTTAATGAAATCATGTTTGAAGACCAGCAACAACCCAAGTTGAAAATTTGCGGCATAACATCACTGGAAGACGCCCGGTTCGCAGCCGGAGCTCTGGTAGATTATCTTGGATTTATTTTTTATCCGGGAAGTGCCCGATATATCTCACCCCGAAATGCGTCTGAAATCATCAGCTGGATAGAAGGGCCGAAGTGTGTCGGAGTGTTTGTTAATCAGCCGGCTGACGAAATCAACAAAGTGATCAAGAAAACCAATATTGATCTGGTGCAGCTGCATGGGGACGAGTCACCCGGGTTTGCCCGGTCCCTGGACCGTCCGGTGATAAAGGCATTCCGGGTCAAGGGACCGGAGCAGGCTGGCGAGCTGTCAGAAAGTATCAGTGAATGGGAGGATGTTGCAGAATATTTTCTGTTTGATGCGCATCATGATCAGCTTTACGGGGGAACGGGTTCGGCATGGGACTGGTCTATAGTAAATAAACTGGGCCACAGCACACCTTTTTTTCTGGCCGGCGGGATTAACGACGAAAATCTGAAAGAGGCGGTTTCGCAGGTCAGCCCCTTTGGCATCGACCTGTCCAGCAGCCTCGAAGAGTCTCCCGGAGTCAAGGATTTTGATAAAATTCAATCCTTTGTAGATGTCTGGAATGATCTGCAGTGACTCCATCCTTAATGCAGCATCAGAAAAATTTAAAAAGTCCAACTTACTCATGACTGTAACAAAAAAAGTGATAAACTACCCTGACGAACGGGGTTTTTACGGCAATTACGGCGGACGGTTCGTTCCCGAGATTTTGATTCCCGCACTGGATGAACTGAATCAGGCTTTTCAGGAAGCAATCAATGATGCATACTTTGTTCAGGAATTCAATTCATTGCTCAAAGAATATGTGGGCCGTGTTACACCACTTACGTATGCCGGAAGACTGACCAGCCATTTCGGTAAGGGGAGGATCTATCTGAAGCGTGAAGATTTGTGCCATACCGGTGCACATAAAATCAACAATGCCATTGGTCAGGTAATGCTTGCCCGGCGGATGGGCAAAAAAAGGATCATTGCTGAAACGGGTGCTGGTCAGCACGGCGTGGCAACCGCAACCGTATGTGCCTATTTCGGTATGGACTGCATAATCTATATGGGAGCGGAAGATATCATCCGACAAAAGCTCAATGTTGACCGGATTAAACTGCTGGGCGCCGAAGTCAGGCCGGTGGAGTCCGGCGCCAAAACGCTGAGCAACGCGATAAACGAGGCGATCAGGGATTGGGTAAGCAATGTCGGAGACACTTTTTACATCATAGGATCTGCAGTAGGACCGCATCCTTATCCGCAAATGGTTCGCGAGTTTCAGTCAGTTATAGGAAAGGAGACCATGGCTCAGTGCATGGAATTGGAGGGACGGCATCCCGACCATATTGTTGCATGCATAGGAGGCGGATCAAATGCCATCGGTATTTTTCATCCCTTTGTTTCTCAAAGCGACGTTGAACTGCATGGAGTTGAGGCCGAGGGCGAAGGCGTTGTCACCGGCCGTCATGCCGCAACAATCGGAAATGGTGTGCCGGGTATACTGCACGGTTCAATGAGTTATCTGCTGCAGACAGAAGCCGGACAGATTGCGGAGGCACACTCGCTCTCAGCCGGACTGGATTATCCGGGTGTCGGGCCTGAACATTCATATCTGAGTGACTCGGGAAGAGTTCGCTACCGGTCCGTCACGGATGAACAGGCCATGGAAGGGGTGCGCCTGCTGTCATCAAAAGAGGGCATCATTCCGGCATTGGAGACGGCCCACGCAATAGGCTACCTGGATGTTCTGATGCCGGAAACAGATGAATCACAAATTGTTGTCATAAATTGTTCCGGAAGAGGGGACAAAGACATGGAAACCATATCGAATTACATTTCCAAACAGGCATGAAGATGAGCAAAAAAAACCGAATTGAAACGATATTTCACAATCGCCGCCCGGATCAGAAAATTATGAGTCTGTTTGTGACAGCCGGATACCCGGAAGTTGAAAAAACACCAGAACTCGTAGTTGAACTGACCAAATCAGGGGCCGATATCATTGAGCTTGGGATGCCCTTCAGTGATCCGCTGGCAGACGGACCCACAATCCAGTTTGCCAACAAGACCGCAATTGATCAGGGGGTCAATATTGAAAGCATTTTTGAAATGGTGCGCAGGATCCGCGAGAAGTCGGAGGTGCCCGTTGTATTGATGGGATACATAAATCCCGTCCTGAAATTCGGGTTGAATTCATTCTTTTCCAGAGCTGCCGAGTGCGGTGTAGACGGTGTGATTATTCCGGATGCCCCGCCCGGAGAACTCCCGGAGCTTGACGAACTGGCCGCAGGAAACGGGATAGCAACGATTTATCTGGTCGCACCGAATACACCGGATGAACGGATGAAAGAGATTGACAAGAGAAGCTCCGGATTTGTTTATTGCGTATCAGTAGCCGGGGTTACCGGTGCCAGAAAAGGTGCCGAAGTCAGCCGTTCCGTGACATCATTTATACAGCGGGTCACATCAAATGTCACAAAAAATCCCGTACTCATCGGTTTTGGTATCAGTTCACATGAAGATGCCGTACAGATATCGAAAGAGGTGGACGGGTTTATCGTGGGCAGTGCTCTGATCGACAAAATCAGGGAAGAATATCCCGCAAGTGACTGGATACAAAAAACCGCAGATTTCGTGAAAGTGTTAAAAATCGGAGAACATCAAAAGCAGGTGATGTGATTTTCCCTGAAATGCGGTTTGGAAAAGGAACAGTCCGAATTATCTGTTATTTTGCTACATCAGCTATCGGTAAACAGACATATCACAAACAGCAAATTCCTGCGTTATTAAAAAGAAAAACCAACGGTATATCTGATATGCTGTTACAGTGCACATGAATGTCGCCAAAGCACCTGAAACACGCATCACAGTACCACAGGCAAAACAGATAATTATTCTCAAAACACCATGTTCGAATACAGTATGAAATTTTACAGAAACCTATTTATAATTGTCACCGGCCTGGCCGGGCTGTTTGTCTGGACTGGATGTGAAGGCGATTTCAGAAGGTCTGCCCAGGGAAGCCTGTCACAGGTCCTGGTGGTCATGGATTCAACACAATGGGATAGTCCGACAGCAGACGCCATTCGTGAAACCTTCGGCAAGGAAATAATGACGCTTCCGCGTCCGGAAGAAAAATATGATCTGCGCTTCATGGATTTGCGAACAAACCGTGACCTGGAGTATGCGAAAAATCACAAAAATACCATTTTCGCGGCACCAATTGACGAAGAAAGCAATGTTGGTGCTTTCATCAGAGCGGTAATGAGTGAGGATATCAAGCAGCGGATTGCTGAAGGCAGAAATTTTGCGTTCCCGCTGGAAGATCGCTGGTACAAAAACCAGTGGACACTCTTTCTGTCGGCTGCAGATCATGAGACACTGTCTCAAAAAATCCGGGATTCCGAACGATCCCTGGTGGGACATCTTGATGAAGTTGAGCGTGAACGATGGAAAAGTGAAGTGTTCCGGAGAGGAGAGCAAAAGCATTTGTCAGACTCTCTGATGCAGAACCACGGTTTCAGCATCCGGGTCCAGCATGATTACCGCATCGGTGTGGATACAACGGATTTTGTATCAATGCGCAGATATCTTCATGACAACGACAGGTGGATCTGGTTCAATTACAAGGAGGATGTAGACAGCTTTGACTGGGTTGATTCGGAATGGATCAACAACAGAAGAGACAGTCTGAACCGAAAATATATCCGCGGTTCCAGAGAAGAGTCGTATGTAACCACAGAATATCGGAGCCCGCGCCGGGTTGAAACAACCGAAACAACAGTAAACGGACGTCCGGCCCTGGAAACAAGAGGCACCTGGACGATGACCAACGACCTTATGGGAGGTCCCTTTCTCCATTATACCATTTACGATGAACAGCAGCAGCGTATTTATATGATGGAGTTCGCCCAGTTCGCACCACGGTACTCAAAACGGCGATTCATGAATCAATTCGAGGCCATGGCGCATACGTTTGAAACGGATACTACACTGGTGCCTGAACCGATTGCTTTTATTGATTAAGCTACTGGCCATTCATCATGGGGGCCGGACCGTTGACAGACCCGGCTGACAGATATATATATAAGCCGTGTATTTACATTATTGATAAAATCAATAGCATAGGCGCCTCTTAATTCATTTCTTCACATATTCTTCAAATTTGTCCTGTTATTTAGTATTTATAATCCGGTCATAAACAAGTATTTCAAAAAACGCCTATGGAAGCACTGGAACTGGCTCGCTGGCAGTTTGGCATTACAACAGTTTACCATTTTATATTCGTACCGCTCACTCTTGGATTATCTGTTCTTGTCGCCATCCTGCAATCTTTTTACTATCGCACTGGTGATATTCACTACAAACGGCTGACAAAATATTTCGGCAAGCTGTTTGTAATCATTTTTACTCTCGGAATAGTTACCGGGATCGTCCAGGAGTTTCAGTTCGGGATGAACTGGTCGGAATATTCCCGTTTCGTAGGTGATATATTTGGTATTCCTCTGGCCATTGAGGCGCTGACGGCATTTTTCATCGAATCCACATTTCTTGGATTGTGGATTTTCGGATGGACCCGCCTGCCAAAAGCGGTTCACCTTGCCTGTATCTGGCTTGTGGCCATAGCTTCCAATCTCTCTGCTGTATGGATTCTGATGGCCAACTCCTGGATGCAGGTACCCGTTGGCTATGAACTGGTGGAAGGACGCGCCGAACTTGCAGACTTCATTGCCATTCTCTTGAATGAGCGGTTGCTTGTGCAGATGCCGCACACCATACTTGGCGGATTCATAACCGGCGGGATGTTTGTGCTTGGTCTCAGTGCATGGATGATCCTCAGGAAGAAACAGCCGGAAATTTTTCTCAAATCTGCAAAAATCGCACTGGTTTTCACTGCTGTAGCCAGCTTGTTAACCGCTACAACCGGACACGACCAGGCACAGGACACGGTTCAGTCCCAGCCTATGAAAATGGCTGCAATGGAAGGGCTTTGGGAAACAGAAGAACCGGCAAGTTTTTCCCTGTTTGCCATCATAGACCAGGAAGAGCGTACCAGCCAGCGAGAGCTAAGGGTGCCATATCTTCTTTCTGTACTGTCGCATAACAATCTTACAAGTGAGGTTCAGGGGCTCAATGACCTTCAGGCTGAAATGGAAGAAAAACACGGTCCCGGAGACTATATGCCTCCTGTTGCAATCATTTACTGGAGCTTTCGTGTCATGGTAGGTCTCGGTATGGTGTTCATCATCGTTGCCTTCTGGGGCCTCTGGTTATGGTGGAGAGGCAAACTTCAGGAACATTATTTCTTCCTGAAGACGAGCATTGTGATGATTTTCCTGACATTCCTTGCCAATACAGCAGGGTGGATTGTTGCAGAAATGGGACGGCAACCATGGGTTGTATATGAACTCCTTCTGACAGCTGACGGGGTTTCCCCATCCGTATTCGAAAGTTCTATCTGGCTAACCATGATCGGGTTCACACTTGTATATGGCATTCTGGCCGTCGCGGCATTTTATCTGGTCTGGTATTTCGGCAGACAGGGCGCCCCGGAAGAGGAGGAGGGCGTCGAAACGAATCTTCACACCTACTAAAGGATACAGCTGATTATGGATCTGCAAACGTTCTGGTTTATACTTATAGCCGTACTTTTTATCGGTTATTTCTTTCTCGAGGGATTTGATTTTGGTGTGGGAATTCTCATGCCGTTTGTGAGCAGGGATGAGGTTGACCGGCGTATCTGCCTGAATACCATCGGCCCGTTCTGGGATGCCAATGAGGTATGGCTTATTACAGCAGGAGGGGCCATGTTTGCCGCATTCCCCCATTGGTACGCAACCCTGTTCAGCGGTTTCTATCTGCCACTTTTTTTGATACTCATTGCGCTGATTGTCCGCGCCGTGGGCTTTGAATTCCGAAGCAAGCTGAAGGAGAAATGGTGGCGCAAAACAGCCGACCATTTTGTGTTCTGGGGCAGTGCCGTTCCTGCTTTCCTGTGGGGCGTTGCCCTGACCAACATTGTGATCGGTCTTCCCATCGGGTCAGACATGAATTTTACCGGGACACTTCCCGCACTGCTGAATCCTTACGCACTTCTTGGCGGCCTGGCCTCGCTTCTCATGTTTACACTGCACGGGTCGATATTCCTGAGCCTCCGGACCACCGATGAACTCAAGGAGCGGGTTGAAAAAGTGTCCAGGCTGATGTGGCTGCCGGCCGGCCTCATCCTGCTTGCTTTCGCAGTTCTGGGATACCGCCATACGGTTCTTTTTGAAGAAATTGGTCTGGTTCCCGGCACATTGCCAATGATTGCCATTGTTTCGTTTGTTGCGGTGATCGTATTCATGCAGATTAATCGCTACGGCTGGGCTTTTGTTGCTACCGGAAGTACTATCATATTCGGTACGGTTGTGGTGTTTCAGGGAATGTTTCCCATCGTCATGCCGTCAAGTCTTTCCGAAGAGTATCACCTTACTGTCTACAATGCTTCATCCAGTGATCTGACCCTGACCATTATGTCGGTTCTGGCAATTATATTTGTACCCATCATACTTGCATATCAGGGATGGAGCTACTGGGTATTCCGCCAGCGCGTCACCAGAGATGCCATTCCCAGAAGCTGACATTCACAGGTTTCAATGTCCGACTACACCGCGAATCACAAACGGCTTTTCCGGCTTGGCCTGAATTATCGGGGATGGTGGTTCGCACTTGGCTGCATCAGTCTGCTGTCCGCTTTGGCCATCATCGTCCTGATGTACAGCATCAGCATTCTGGTGGATCAGGTATTCATGCAGGACGAGCCGATAACTTTCTACGATACCGCTGTGATCGTGCTGGCAGGAGCCATCTTTTTTCGCGGAAGTCTTTTCTGGATATCGGAAATTACAGTTCAGCATATTGCTTCTGAAATAAAACAGGATTTGAGGATGCGGTTGCTGCGGCATATGCAGAAGCTGGGTCCTTCATGGGCGGAAAAGCAAAGCAGTGGCGAACTGGCTGTTGCAGCCGTTGAAGGGGTGGAAAAGCTGGATATCTACTATTCCCGGTTCATGCCTGCGGCGATTCATATGGCGATTGTACCCGTAGTACTGGCCCTGTTTGTATTCGGAATTGACTGGATCAGCGGATTGATTCTCATCGTTACGGGTCCGCTGATTCCGGTATTCATGTCACTGATCGGCATGAAAGCCCAGTCACAAACACGGAAACAATGGAAAACGCTGCAAGTGCTGAGCTCCGGATTTCTCGATGCCGTGCAGGGAATGAGAACATTGAAACTGTTCAACAGAACGGCGAAAAAACAGGGCGAAATTGAACGGATCAGTGATTTGTTCCGTAAAAACACGATCGGAATACTGAAAACAGCCTTTCTTTCGGGTTTTGTACTGGAGTTGTTTGCCTCAATTGCAACGGCACTGGTAGCTGTTGAAATCGGAGTGCGGTTAATTGAGGGACATATTGGTTTTCAGCTCGGCCTTTTTGTGCTGCTTCTGGCTCCGGAATATTATCTGCCGTTCCGGCTTTTCGGAGCACAGCATCATGCCGGAATGGAAGGAACAGAAGCCGCAGGAAGGATATTCAGTATCATGGACACTCCGGTCCGTAGTAACATAAGTGCGGCTGACCAGCACAAACAAAAGGTTGCAATTCCATCAGGGCCCTTCCATATTCGTTTCGAGCGGGTGACATTCAGTTATTCATCCGAAAGTGATCCTGTCATAAAGGATGCTGCATTTGAACTGGAGCCGGGCAAGACCACCGTGCTTGCTGGACGCAGCGGCACGGGCAAAACCACACTTACCAGACTGATTACGCAGGAGTATGTTCCGGACAAAGGATCTGTTATGGTTAACGGTATTCCCTGTGACCTGTTCGATGAAAAACAATGGCTTGGGCAAATATCCATAGTCAACCAGAATCCATGGCTGTTTGATGACACCGTGCTGGCCAACATTGCCATAGCAAAACCCGGAGCACCTTTTGAAGAGATTGTTGAAGCTTCAGGGAAAGCCGCTGCACATGAATTCATATCAAAACTTCCGGATGGCTATCAGACACGAGCGGGTGAGCAAGCCGTCAGATTCAGCGGCGGTGAACGGCAGCGCATCGCACTGGCAAGAGCATTCCTCAGAAACTCACCTGTAGTTATTCTGGATGAACCTTCTTCGGCGCTTGACCCGCACAGCGAATTAAAAATCCGAAAATCCGTAAAACGGCTTGAAAAAGACAGAACGGTTCTGATCATTGCACACCGCCTGTCTACAGTCAGGAATGCCGATAACATTCTTTTGCTTGAGGACGGACGCATTTCAGGGTCCGGCAGTCATGAGCAGCTTTTGAATACAAGTCACACCTACAGGGAAATGGTCACGGCATACACAAAGAAGAGCTGATATGTACAGATCATTTATTCATCTGAGCCAATTTCTCAGGCCCTATTCCTGGCGGATCACGGCAGCGGTACTTCTTGGCATCGGAACGATGCTTGCCGGAGTCGGACTGCTCGCCAGCTCGGGTTATCTTATATCCGCAGCAGCACTTCAGCCACCCATTCTGGATTTACTGGTAGTCATTGTTGCAGTTCGTTTTTTCGGGATTTCAAGGGCAGTTCTGCGATACGGCGAGCGGCTTTTGTCCCATGATATCACATTCCGGCTGCTTATGATTATCCGCAGTTCTTTTTTCCGGATGATAAGTTTGCTGCCTGCTTCCGGGTTACATGCCTATCAGTCCGGTTCGCTGCTGTCATCGATCACTTCGGATGTGGATGAGCTGCAAAATTTTTATATCAGAGTATTTACTCCGGTAATTGTTGCATGTTTCGTTTCCATGATTGCCTGGTACTTTCTGTATCAGTTCAGCCCGCCGGCATCATGGTTCACCCTGTTTTTTCTCGTTATCAATGGCGCCGCTGTTCCGCTGGTTATCCGTTACCTGGCCAGAGGATATGGCAGAAAGCAGACAGAATTGCGAAGCCGCATGCATCAGCTCATGGTTGAGCATGCCCAGGGACTGAATGAAATAAGGCTTTATGGTATAAAGGATGAATTTGACCGGCGGCTTTCTGTGCTGACATCGCAGCTTGCCGGACTGGAAAAGCGGCAGGCAAGAATTACAGGGCTGCAGGACAGCTTGTATAACTGGAATATGTTTCTAGCTGCCGGACTGGCACTCTTGTTCACGACCCCACTTGTGCTGGAAGGAACACTTTCAGGTGTTATGCTGGCCCTTGTTATTCTTGCAGTGATGGCATCCTTCGAAGCCACACAAAATCTTGGCACGGCCTTTCAGTATCATGAATCAACAGAAAAAGCAGCTGAAAATCTGAAATCATTAACCAGGAGCGCTGGCGGTACTGAGTCAGGTTCTGTTGCAGGAAAGAATGATCACATTGGACAGTATGGAGCTATACCGGCAGTCCCGGCCGGGCAAAAGTCCGGGCCTGTGATATTTGATGCTGTCCGGTTTGGTTATGGAAGTGCGGTTGTTCTTGACGGGGTTGGCTTCCGGATTGAGCAGGGAGGGAAAGCAGCTGTTGTCGGCCCTACGGGCAGTGGTAAAAGTACACTAATCAACTTGCTGACAAAGTTTTATGAGCCGGACTGCGGCCATATCAGTATTGGCGGAATCAAACTGTCATCTGTTTCTCCGGATATTGTCCGGCAGATGTTGTCCGTCGTGGACCAGCATACCTATATCTTCAACGATTCCCTGCGGAACAATCTTAATCTTGCCGGCAGTGATTATTCGGATCAGGAAATCAGGCAGGTTCTGAGCGAAGCGCAGCTCGACCAGTGGTACAGCCAGCTTCCCGAAGGTCTTGATACGATAATAGGCGAGCACGGCAAGAGTGTCAGCGGTGGTGAACGCCAGAGAATTGCCATAGCACGAGCTTTGCTTAAAAAAGCCCCGGTCTGGATCCTGGATGAACCAACGGCAAACCTGGACACCATTACGGAAAAGAAGATTGTGCAGACTATCCGGAGAGTAGCCGAAAAGAAAATGGTGTTATGGGTTACACACCGCCTGGAACAGATGGATTATTTTGACCGCATTCTTGTAATGGAGGAGGGCAGGATCACTCAAAGAGGAAACCACCAGCAATTGAAAAACAGGGATGGCTGGTATCGCTCCATGCTACACATTGAGTCTGACAGGCTGGTTACGGATGCATGAAGGACCGGACCTTATCAGTTTATTCAGTTCTTGCTAATCAGTAACAAACAACTGAAGTTGTTGCCTCTGTCTATAGTTACTGCTTCAGTCCATCGACATGGGGTTCGAATCAGCTATCCTCCGGTACTCTATATATTCATCTGGAGTCAGATCAGCAAACATATAGTCCATCGGATCAACAGAACGGCCGTTTCTGTGGACTTCATAATGCAAATGCGGTCCGCTTGTAACTCCGGAGTTACCGCTTTTAGCTATAATATCACCCCGTTGCACTTTATCACCCGGAGAGAGGTCATTCTTTACTTCGGAAAGGTGGGCATAACGCGTTTCATAGCCGTGTCCATGGTCAATGGTAAGCAAGAGTCCGTAAGTACCGTGACGGCGGGCTGATTTAACGACCCCGTCACCGGTGGCAAAAACGGGGGTTCCGATTCTGGCCCTGAAATCAACACCGTGATGCATTCTGCGGTAACCGAGAACGGGATGTTCACGCATGCCGTAACCGCTCAAAATAATTCCGGATACCGGGCGAATAGCCGGAATATTACTCATCAGCTCTTTGTTTTCGTTGTAATGAGCTTTGATTTCCTTAAAGCTGACCTGCTGGATATTGATCCGGCGCTCCATACTTTCCAGGCTGGATGCGGTCCATCGAAGCAGTTCGGATGAAGACTCTGAATATGCATCGAAATCTGAGTAAAGATCGGCGCCACCAATGCCTGCCTGCCTTTCCTCTTCATCGAGGGGGTCGATGCCAAGCATGGTTCTGTAAAGTTCTTCATCTGTATCGGCCAGTGTGGCAATCTGTTCATCCAGATAGCTGATTGTGGATCTGGTATCTTCAAGCTGATTGTAAAGTGCCTCGTTTTCGGCCTTGAGCGCAATTTCTGCAGGAGTACCCACTGCAAATGAAAGTAATGAGACGGCTATTCCAGACAGCACAGTTCCAATGAGTATCCATTGGCTGAGCATCAAAACAATACGCTGGGCCAGTGGAAACCTGACCGGGATAAATTGACACTCTTTTTCGTCGTAGTAATAATAATTTTTCAAAACGAAATATGTTTTGAGATACTTTCAGCTTTGTTGTGCAAAGGGAAAATGAAGTTATCAGAAATATATTAGAAAAATTTAATAAAGCAAATCATTGCAAAACATTCTTTTTTATCTGATAAAACCCCGACAAGATACAAATTGCATTTGCAAAAGTCTATCACTCCAAATCTCCTTCAAAATAATCAACAGCACGCTGTACTGCCGGGCTGCTTTTCTTTTTATCGGCAATTCTTTTTTGAATTTTACTTTGAAATGCCTTTGCAGCATCATATCCGTAATGCGACAGGAGGTGGTTCATAGCAATTACTTCGGCAATTACGGTTATGTTTTTTCCCGGAGTGATAGGCAGATTGATTTTCGGGATTTTGATACCCAGTACCGATTCCATGTTTCGGTTGAGGCCGGTCCGGTCGACATGATCGGATTCATCCCAGAGACTGAGGTGGAGGATGACTTCGAGCCGTTTTTGATATCGAATGGCTCTGATGCCGAACATCGACATCACATCGACAATCCCCAGCCCGCGGATCTCCATGAAGTGTTTGTTGATTTCGGTGGGTGAAGCAATCAGAACGTTATTTTTTTTGGTAAGAATAATAACGTCATCAGATACAACACGATGGCCGCGTTCGACCAGATCAAGGGCAACTTCGCTCTTTCCGATACCGGATTTACCGGATATCATGATGCCTACGCCGTATACGTCAACCATGGAACCGTGAACCATGGCCTGCGTGGCAAACTGATCTTCAAGAAAGTCCCTGACCAGGAACATGAACTTCGTAGTCTCCATCGGAGTTTGAAACACGGGAATTCCGGCATCCCTTGCCATCTCAAGAAATGATTCGGGAAGTTTATTGTTGTCTGTTAAAAAAATGGCAGGAATGGGGAACCTGACGATTGCCCGGAATGAAGGTTTGCAGTTTTCTTCACCAATGTGTGTTATGTACTGGCTTTCACTGTTTCCCATAACCTGGATCCGGTGATGCGAAAACAGGTCAACATAACCGGCCAGTGCCAGACCGGGACGATGCAAATCGGTATCGGTCACCAGTCTGTCCGCAGATGCATCTTCATCAGTAACTGCTGTGATTTCAAGGTTCAGGGAAGACCTTAAATGCCGGATGAGGAAAGAAACAGTGATATGCTCTTTTCTGGGAACAGCTTGAATTTCTTTAAATGGCATAAGTTTTACAGATGAGGCAGGGCCCGGCACCACGGATTTGTGTGGTACCGGGATGATTGCCGGGACATCAGATCAGTTTTTGGAAAATTTTTTGTCTTTGTATTTGAGCAGCTGCCGGCGCATATTGTCAGCTGCTGAGCGGATGGCCTGTTCATAGGCCGGCCCTGATTCCGTAGCTTTGAGCAGATCCTGTTTCACTTTCACCGTCAGTTCGGCGCGGGATGGCTCATCGTTATCGGGGGTGGGTTCCAGAACGATATCACAGGACAGGATCCCGTCGTAATAACGCGTGAGTTTATTGATTTCGCCGGAGGCAAAATCCTGAAGATCCTGACTTGCGTCAAACTTGCGTGCGGTGAAATTGATATTCATCATGACTGTCCTATTTGGGTGTTTATTGATGATATGTCCGTCACGATTATCTGTCATAGTAAATGTAACCGTTATGGACACTGTATGTTATTAAATTTTTGGCAAAATCTGCAGCGGTTTACACGTTCAGTTTTATTTGTCTGCTTCAGGGGAATGCGGTTTTGCGATAGTTTCTGATCTAGGGTGGGCTGTTTTGTAAATGTTTCGGAGGTGCTCAATGCTGGCTCCTGTATATATCTGGGTAGCCGAGAGGTCGGCATGACCCAGAAGTTCTTTTATCACCCTGATGCCGGCACCTCGGTGCAGCATGTGGGTTGCAAAACTGTGGCGCAGAACGTGCGGACTTTTCTTACCGGTTTCACTGACACGTGAGAGATACTCTGCCACTTTTCGCTGTACAAGCCGGGGATAAATACGCCTGCCAGTGTCTGTCAAAAACAGTGCGGAAATGTCATTGGTTCCTGTTTTGGGATTGATAAGCTCAGAGCGGGCAGTGAGATAGTTATGCATTGCATCGGCTGCATGAGATCCGAAAGGTACGATACGTTCCTTTGAGCCCTTGCCTGTAACTTTAATTCGCTTCTGCTCAGGAGATGTATCAGAAACGTTTAAGCCAACAAGTTCAGAAAGCCGGATACCTGTTGCGTAAAGCAACTCCATCATTGCACGGTCCCGCTTGCCTGATGCATTTTCCGTATCAATGCATTCCATCATAAGGTTTATCTCATCCGGACGAACCGTGACGGGAAGGCGTTGATCTTTTTTGGGTGTCATCAAAAGCTGGGCAGGGTTGTGGGACAGCTCACCGCGTCTGAACCCAAACTTCAGAAATGAACGAATGGCAGCAGTTTTTCTGGACAGTGTCGCTTTTTTCAAACCTGCCTGCATTCCGGAACCCAGCCAGAGTCTTATCATCAACCGGTCAATCCGGTTCAGGTCAATATTTTCAGGTGTAGTACTCCACTCTTCACAGCAAAATGCAAGAAACTGAGTGATGTCGCGGCGATATGCGTCCACAGTTCTGGGGGATGCGTTACGTTCAATCTCGAGATATTTTAAGAATCGATCCAGAAGCGGAACTGTGCTCATATCATGCGGAGTGTTGGTGGTTCTCTCAGAAATATAATCAATAGCAGGAAATATGAAAGCAGTAAAAAAAAGTTTGTAAGGACTTGTGCCGAACCTGCTCTTAGAACGTACATGTGGCTTACAACTTTAATAATAACAGGACTAAAGCCTATGAAGACCGGAACATCAGTCAAAATGGACATTGCATATCACCAAATGGATATAGCAGTCGAGATCATGATAAGAAACATCACAGAAATTCATAACGTCACCGACTGGTCACAGATGATGGGATATTCAAGGGCTCATTTCTGCAGAAGGTTTACAGAAATGTTTGGTGAAAACCCCAAAATGGTGCTTCGAAGGGCGCGTTTTCGTCAGATATGCAGAGTGATTCAATCAGATTGGTCCGCTACTGCCTATAAGGTGGCACGGGAATCAGGCATCCAGAATGAAAAAGCGCTGCACAAGTTTTTGAACCGTAATTTCGGAATCGGGTTTCTGGAACTCAAAGACAGCCTGAAGCGGGATGCATTTCGTTCGCGAAAACTGATGTCTAAAGTTGCCGAAATGGATTACCTCTATATCGTAACAGGCAAACCGGGCAAATCAGACAGACCGGCCTTTCCAGAAGTTTTGCTTTCCCGTGAAGTAGTCAAAAACAACGGTCAAAGCCAGCACCTGGAACCAAAAGATTCCGGCCAGATACAACCACCCCGCTGATTGCGGCCATTTTAAAAACCCGGTTATCCAAAGACGCTGCAGAGCCGGGACGGCTGTCAGGAAAGCGGCGGGTCCGGCAAATGTGGTCACGTGAAGGTCTGAATGCAAACCTGCAACACCTGCAAGAAGTATTGCAGGAGGCAGGATATAAACAATGATGTGCATAATCCACGCCAGTACGAAGGCGGGAATATTGTAGTTGAATCCTGCCAGAAAGTTCTTGCGGAACCCTTCAAAGACCTCGTTGTTGCTCTGATACATCCGGCACCAGATTTTTTCGGTTCCATGGAACATTCTCATGGTTTTTCCGGAGGATACAACTTTTTTGGCGAGCTTTACGTCTTCGACGACCTCCTGTTTGACAGAGGCGTGACCACCTACGGCATCATAACAGCTTTTGCTAAAAACCATACATTGCCCGCATGCACTGGCAAACATTGGTTTGACTTTCGATTTCAGATACTGCGTTGGGATCCACCGGGGTGCCTGAAAACAGTACAGCGTCGGCAGGTACATAACGATGGTGGCATAAACTGTAGAAATTACAGACTTTTCGGTTGCCGAATTCATGATTTGATGAGGCCATACGGTCAGAAAATCGAGCCTGAAACGTCTCATCCGGATAACGATCTCATTAATAAAGCCGGTGTCTGTCCAGGTATCGGCATCAAGGAAAACAAGTATGTCACCATTTGCACTGCCGGCAAGCTGATGACACGCCCAATTTTTTCCAAGCCAATCCCCCGGTTTTTCTTTGCCTTTGAGTAGCCGGACACTGAAACCGGAGGTTCTTGAAAAATCATGAACTAATTCGGAAGTATTGTCGGAAGAGTGATCATCCAGAACCAGAATTTCCATACTGCCGGGATAATTCTGGCCGTCAATACTATTCAGAAGCTTGAGTATGTTTCTTTCTTCGTTGCGGGCAGGAATGAGTATGGATATGTCCGGATTATTTTGTTCATTCTCAGAATCCTGAGGAAAGTTATCTTTATCCGGATTAAGGCCAAGAAAATAATAGCTGTTATGGCAGATGATCAGTGTGGTGGCGATAAAAAAAGCAAAAACAAAGGTACAGGCAGCAATAATGAATGTACCCATCGCATAAATCAGTTAATGGTTTCATTGCCTTTCAGAAAAAGCGACTGATCCCTGCCGGATAATTCGTTTTCAAAAATGATATTGGCGATCCATTCTTTGACGTCCTGTACATCAACCTTATCACCATCCGTACTCATAATGGCATATTCAATTACATTTTCAAACCGGCTTGCATTGAGTATACCCAGATAATACAGTTCCAGCATGTAGCCGTAAGCTTCGGGGGAAATGACACTGCGTTCACTGGGAAACAGGGTACGGGGGGAGGGGATGTAAGACAATCCGGACTCAGGGGAGTTAAGTTCACCCGACTCCTGCTTGTGCACCAGCCAGGAGTAGGCAGCACTGATTTCCGACTTGTTGTATCCGCGGATGGACTCGAGCTTCAGATCTTTAAGTCTTGCTCCGATATGCATCCGCTTAACCATGTAAATAATCAGGTCGACGATGTTCTTCTGCATTCAAGCGTCCATGTAGAGATTGATATATTTGTCTTCACGTTTTCTCATTTCATCTTTCTCCTGCTGCGTCCGGTCACCATAGCCAAGCAGATGCAGCAGGCCGTGTATTACAACCCGGATAAGTTCGGTTTCATAAGTGCTTCCATACTCTGATGCCTGGGATTTAATCCTCGGAAGACAACAAAACAATGTGCCTTCCGGTTCCTCATCGTTCTCATTATAAGGAAATGTAATTATATCGGTCACGTAATCATGATTCAGATAGTCCCTGTTAAGTTGCTGAATATGTTCTTCATCTACAAAAACGGTTTCCAAATCCCGAAAAGTCTGTCCTTCGTAACTCTGGAGCAGGGAAATGATTTTGTTCAGCTGATCTTCACTTAAGGGAAGATCCATTTCAGATTCATGAAAAATTCGACAATGCACGGAATTCATGGTTGAAAATTATCAGAAAATGGATGATCTGACTTTGTCCATGCATTATGATTCATTGCAACTCTGATTCATTCATCATCAAAATTGAAACCCTTGCTGTCTATGGACTCGGTCAGCGACAGTGCAACGCTGCACATCATAACTTCATGCGGTAATTCAGTAAAATCTCCCTGAATCAATGACTCTTTGACATTGGCATATAAGCTGCATCCGGCTTCTTTCTCCACGATGAGTCCGGAAATGATATCACCATTCTTGCCGAAAAAGGTAACTTGCTGCAACATGTCGCTGGCGACAAACGCCGTGCAGTTATGCAGCTGCAGGAACGTATCCTGAGTGTATACCGAAATCAGATTCATGGGGCTGTTTCCCGCATTCAACCCCATGTGTATCTCGAGGGCGATTTTTCTGCCGGATTCGATGTGTTTTATTTCATACCGGTACACATTGCCGCTTTTTTTGGGCTTTGAATCCAGCACCCTGGAAATGGCACTGATGTTTTCTTCTGAGAAGTTATGGATCATGTAAGCAGTCGGGCCATTATTGTGAAGTGGCGATAAATAACATATGTATTGCAATATAAAACAAGTGGCTCAATATTGGAATAACGATTAATCGCCGAATATTCTGCGGACACGCTGCCGGTTTTCATCCCGGGACCTTGGGAAGGGCAGCCTGTCCTGTGATAATTCGGCGATGTGATCGGCCACTGCGACAGCCTCCTGTTCCATATCATTCATAAAGTAGAGCCGCTGAATGATCATATAACGGCTTGACTCGTAAGACAACTCCCGGACCAGCTGTTCCCGCTCCCTGTTAAGTGTACTTATCCTGTTCTGAAGCTCCTGTCTTCTGCTGCTGCTCATACTGCCACCACGCCGGTCCATCCTGTCTTCAAGACGATCCACATCTGATTCGATCCTGTCAAGTTTCCTCAGGTTTCTGCTGAAGGTACGGTCCAGATCGGGTTTTGCCATTTCAGCCAGTTCAAGCGCACGTTCATTATTGTCCAGCTGAGCATATCTGTAAGCGTAATTCAGTATGGAAGTGGGATCTCCTTCTATGGTATGGAAGGGGATATGCTCTTCGCCCCACTGAAGCCAGTACTCTGCACTTTCATTATCACCCATATCCATATAAGTACGGGCCTGCCGGTTGATGATGGTCCGGTAATTGTCCATCATCCTGCGGATATTCTGGTCGAAATAGGCTCTTTCATTATTGATTTCCCTGAGACGGAAGGAGTGAAGACGCTCGGCATGGATTTCGGGATCCAGTGTATTGCCGGTTTTGTATGGCATGACGCGAAACGCCTTGCCTTCCAGACGGAAGTAGTCCTGCAGGTTCATCTGGGCTTCACGGGCGACAGTAGTAGAGAAGTAAACGGGACGAACCCAGCGGTTGTTCTTCAGTATCTCAAGAACCATATCATCCTGGATCCTGGTATAATGCAGTTCATTGCCTTCCCGGTCCCGTCCCAGAAATGTGCCTTCAAAATGCCAGGTCACTTCGTCATCAAGGTCATCAATAGGTACACCGAATCCCATTTCTTCTTCATCCGGAATTTCTTCAGGCGCCCATGCAAAGTCATCAATTTCGCCGGCATAAAAACGCCTTAGGAAATCCTTGTCCACAGGGATGGTTATATCTCCGGGCTCGTGGAAGTCATCCGGTCTGCGGAACTCAAACTTGTCATTCAGGCGATCCACTTCGGAGTCGGTCAGGTCAATGGGAATCGGGGGTGAATCGTGATTCCACAAGTTTTTCATCTGTTTGATATACCATTCGGTATTCAGCAGACTGAGGTTTACCACCCGGACATCGGTCCGTATTCCTTCAACTTCCTGGAGATACCAGAGAGGGAAGGTGTCGTTGTCTCCGTTTGTAAACAAAATGGAATACGGAGCCGTGCTGTTAAGGAGATTGTAGGCATAGTCGGGTGCTACATAACGAAGGCTGCGGTCGTTATTGCTGTAAGTCTGACTGCCGACAAGTACCGGTACGGCAAGGAACGTGACTGCCAGCGATCCGTATGCAAGTGCTTTATTACCTTTGGCAAAATGTTTCACAAGTTCAATCAGACCGGTTGCACCCAGCCCTATCCAGATTGAAAAGGCAAAAAACGATCCGGTGTAGGAATAATCCCGTTCTCTGGGCTGAAAAGGGGTTTGGTTCAGATAGGCCACAATAGCCAGCCCTGTGGCAAGAAAAAGGACAAGCACCCCCGTGGCTCTTTTCCAGTCTTTTCGGAAATGATACAACATTCCCAGCAGCCCAAGCAGGAAAGGAAGATAGAAAAAGGTATTATTTGCAGGGTTGTCTGAATAATCACTGCTTGAAAAACCTGATATCCAGGCCGCATCCTGAATGTCGCTGTCCCTGCCGATGAAATTCCAAGCAAAATAGCGCAGGTACATATGGTTGACCTGATAGCTCAGGAAAAAGTCGAGGTCACTGCTGTACTGGCTGTATTTTTCCTGATGGCGTTGATCAGGAGAGTGCCTTCTGGGGAATACTTTCGGGTTTTCACGATCAATTGAGCCAATTTCGTTGCTGTAAGAAGCTCCGCGGAACAGAGGCTGCTGCCCGTACTGCTCACGCTTGAGATAGCTGATAAAGGCATCTACATTATCCGGAGAGTTCTGATCAATTCCGGGATTGACCTGGGAACGAATGTAAATCATTGAATAGCTTGAGTATCCGATCAGAATAAGCAGGTATCCGAGAAGGATGATATTTGCCGTGCGATGATTTTTTTTATGGGTATAATAGATGCCGTAGCTGATCAGACCCACAAAGAATATCAGGAACGCAAGCGGACCGAGCATTCCACCGGTAATGTTTGAAAATGTTCCCGCCAGTGCAGGCAGCTGAATGATGGTGAGCGGGTAGATCAGGAAGAATATGGCTATAGTGATGCCTGAAGCAATAACAAATGACCTGGGCTCAAATTCGTATTTCCGGAAGTAGATAATCAGTCCGACAAAGAATATGGCCAGGAGACTGAGCAGGTGAACCCCGAAGGCAAGACCGAACAGGAATGTAATAAGCAGCAGCCATCGTTCATTTCTGATGTTGTCATGATTTTCGGACCATTTCAGCACAAGCCAGACGACAAGTGCGGTAAAAGTGAGTGACAGAGCATAGGTTTCGGCCTCAATGGAAGTAAACCAGTGGCTGTCTGTGACAGCAAAGGTGAGGGCTCCGATAAGTCCGCCGCCGTAGAGGCCAATCCGGTCGATAGATTCGTATTTATCAACATCATAACCCTTAAACTCTCTGACAAAGCGCACAATTATGAGATACAGCAGCATGATCGTGGTGGCCGAGGCAAGTGCGCTCATCAGATTGATCATGTAAGCTGCAGAACCGGCACCGGCAAACATGGAAAAAATACGCCCCAGAAGCAGATAGAATGGCGTTCCGGGAGGATGAGGTATCTGGAGTCCGAATGAACATGCAATACGTTCACTGCAATCCCAGAAACTCGCGGTGGGGGGCAGGGTCAGCAGGTAGAGAACAAGCGCTGTTAAAAAAGCCAGTGCAGCAAATATTTTGTTAATCGATTTGTGATCCGTTGGCATCTTTTGTTTAATTTGAAAAGATTGGGGAAATTCCCATGTAAGCAAGTAAATTTACAGCCTTCAATAATAGGAAGAGCTGATTCATTAGTCAAAGAAGAATCATCGATATATGAAACCTGTGGCCCGGAACCTGATCGGCGAAATTAATAAACCTATCTTCATAGCGTTCAACAATATAAAAGGTAAAAACGCATTGTTGCCGCTACTTATTTTGGTTTTTCTGTCTGTTTCATCATGCGGACCTTTTGTAACACCGGCGGCTGATCCGGATGCCCCGGAAGAACCTGACTGGATTATTCCCGAAGGCCCGGTGCAGGAGCTCAGAGAGCTGACCTGGGATCTTCATCATCAAAAATTATGGGTCCGTTTCAACTTTGAGCGCGAGCAGGTCATTGGTCAGACTGAAATGCTGTTCACGAGTGACATGAAACAGGATGAATTGATTTTTGATGCTAAAACAATGGAGTTCGACTCTGTATATGATGTCAGAAGCAATCAGAAATTTGAATACAGGCAGGATTCCGCCATCGTAACGGTCGACCTGGGAAGTGAATTCGAGGAAGGGGACACATTGGTTCTCGGTATTGACTTTGTCTCGTCTCCGCCGGAGAGAGGGTTGTATTTTGTCAATCCCAGAGGTGAAGATCCCGTAAAACCAACGCAGGTCTGGACTCTCGGACAGCCGGAAGACAACAGTTTCTGGTTTCCGACCATTGATCACCCTGCAGAAAGGGCTACGCAGGAAACATGGATAACAGTTCCGCCGCATTTCAAGACATTGTCCAACGGCCTTATGAAAGAGAGCCGAATGGAGCCCGGCGATTCGCTGCGCACGGATTACTGGCGTCTGAATCAGCCCCATACACCATATTTGTTTGTTCTGGCAGTGGGAGAGTACGATATCGTGGAGGAACTGGAAGGGGATATACTCTACCGATATTATGTGGAGCCGGAGTTTGCCGCTACTGTAGACCGTATTTATGAAAACACGGCAGATATGATTCTTTACTCGGAGAAAAAGACGGGAATTGCCTATCCGTGGGACCCGGTGTATTCCCAGGCTCCGGTTCATGATTTTATTGCAAGGGGTATGGAAAACACGACAGCTACGCTTCTTTATGATGCTGTCCAGTTTGATGAGCGTGCTGCCCGGGACCTGTCAAATCAGGACCTCATCATGCACGAGATTATTCATCAGTGGCTCGGCAATTTGGTAACGGCAAAAAACTGGGCCAACCTGCCACTCAATGAAGGTTTTGCCAACTATTTCGAATCGTCATACCGGCTGCATAACAACGGAAGGGATTCCTACTTGTGGAAAAATCAAAATGACAGGATCACTTATTTCAACGAAGCGGAAGACTATCGTCGGCCGGTGATTTTTAATCAATACCAGGTTCCGGAGGATATGTACGACAGGCATACCTATCAGAAATCCGGCCAGATACTCCGAATGCTCCATGATTATCTTGGTGATGAAACCTGGTGGGAAGCGGTCCGAACATATGTTGAAAAATTCTCTTTTGATGCTGTTGATGTGTATGATTTGCAACAAGTTTATGAGGATGTAAGCGAAACTGACCTGGATTGGTTTTTTAAACAGTGGTTCCATGAGCCCGGCCATCCGTCGCTTGAGAAAGAAGTTTCCATAAGGGGAAACAGTGCTGAAATGACTGTCTATCAGGTTCAGGATACAGCACGACAGCCGGTTTACCGGTTGCATCCGGAAGTGTTGATCAAAGCTGAAGACGGCAGTTTTGTTGAAAAAGTAAAAATTGAAGAGATGGTCGAGACATTTTCATTTGAGGCAGATAGTGAAATAACGGATGTGATCATTGATCCGGACAGAGTGCAGCTTGCGGAGTACTATATTGATCCGGAGCTGGATCAGTTAAAACATCGCCTGGATGATGACCGGCTTCTGGTTCGATCGGAGGCTCTGGCTTTGCTGCCTGAATATCTGGAGAATGCCGATGTCAGAGAAATAATCGCCAGAATGGCCAGAGAAGATGAGTTTTGGGGTATTCGAATGACGGCATTCGAAACTGTCTCAGAAACGGCTGGCTATTTTACTGAAAGACAAGCACTTGATCTGGCATTACATGCAATATTTGACAATGAAAAGCGATATGAGGTCAGAAGTCAGGCGCTGGAAATACTGCCGGGACTTGCTCTCGATGACGAAGAAATGCGCCTTTCAGTGCAGAAGCATCTGATATCCATGATGGAAGACACCAGTTATTTTGTGTCAGCTGATGCTATTGCTTTGACCGGGGAGTTATTTCCGGAAGAAGCTGCTGAGCTGGTATCAGCATACAAGGGACAGTCATCGTATCAGAATGTTATAAAAAATGCTGTAGTTGATGCTTTGATTATGTCTGATACCGATGAGTCGCGTGAGATGCTGATGATGCTGGCCGATGAGCCGGGCGATTTTCGTTATAGTTATGATGCACTTAGTCATCTGTCTGCTTTGATCCCTGAAATGGACGAAACCATGAGGCAGGAGATCCAACCATTATTCATGGAACGTATCGGAGATCCGTACGCAAATTACCGAATGCTTGCTTATCAGGCAGTTGTAGAATTGGGAGTGATTGAGGCTTTAGATGATCTTGAGCAAGCGGCCGATCGCTACGGCATATCTGAAGAAGAAAAATCTGAAATCAGAAGAGCGATCAGGGTACTCGAATTTGAGCGTAACGAGCTGGATGGATGACCGGTAGCTCACCGGTGAATGAGACAAGGATTTTATGGTACTGATTGGGAACGTGCAGGATTGTCGCATAATTAATATTATGTAAAGTCGTGATATAACAAAAACTATTCTTCATGACTCTTTATAAATTGATCGCTTACTCTGCATGGTCAATCAAGACTGCTGTTTTTCAGTTTTCCTCTCTCCCATCTGATTTTGCAATCCGGAAAAACAAATGTAATGTCCGGTTATCAAACAAACCAGTTCTCTTTTTTTTCGTAAATATCGGTAATACTTTTTTCAAGCTGATGTACCTGGTTGTACCCGACGGTAACAATCAGGACCCCTGATGACACGAAAAGTATCCAGGCATACCTTGGCAAGGTGAAAACAGACTCGGGCAGCCAATAGAGAATAAATGTTATGAAAAAAATAAAGATTCCAACCAGCAGATAACCATAATCACTGTTTTCATATGTTTTGTAGCTGAACACGAGTAAGCAGATTATTATGGCACCAAACTGATATAGAGCAACAAGCCAGTCCTTGAACATGCCGGTATCAATGATAAACGGATAAACAGCTATAAGCAAAAGCGGCAGAAATGTAAAAAGCCGCGGAAACCGGGAGAAAACCGGTTTCAAATCCCTGATTAAAGCCGCACATGCTGATAATAAAAAGGAAACACTGAAAATGGTTGACCAATCCGTGATAAAACTGGCACTCAGGACGGAAAAAAAGCCTTCCAATGGCCACGAAATACCGATAAGAGACAGAAATACAGCAGATATTCCCAGGCAGAAATGAAAAATCCGTTTCGTTAATGAATAAAGGCGAATAAAGTTGATCGTAGCATAAAAAGCTACAATGAACAAAATGATTTCTGAAAAACCTGTCATATCGAAAAAAAATTATAATTAACCGATGCGTTGATTAATTACGATCGGTTTCTATGGATAATACCCTCTCAGCTGCTTCTTTGAGCTGTTTACGTTCAAAAGATACTAAATCATACATTAGCTTGTGCAGATAGTCCCGACCGATGGCATCTGATTTTTCACGCCGGGTTTCTTCCCCTTTGTTCAAATACCTATCAAAAAACAAAAGAAGCTCCTTTCTTTCACGAATAATATCATCAATTATTTCTGTCGCATTGCTTTGTTGCAGTGATTCAATATCCTTTTCAGAAATAACCAAGGCCGGATTCCCGGGTAGTTCCGGCAGGCTTTCAAATTTGGCTGAACTGTTAAGCTGGTCTGCGGCTCTTTTGAGGAATTTCCGCTGAATCAGACCGATCCTACAGATCATATCAAGTATGGAATCCTGCTGAACAGGACGTTCATTATAGGGAATGGAGCCGATAACCGACTTCAAGGCCTCAAGTTCTTCTGCCAGGTAACGAGCATCATCAATAAGATTCTCAACGCTGGTTCTTTGATATGCTTGTGTCCTATTCACGGTCAAGCTCCGGCTGCTTTCCCTCCTTTCGCTGTTCTTCAATCATTTCCACCAGTGAAAGACTGGTTTCCCAGCGCTTGTCCCGATTGCGGACCGAATGAATATTGTTTTCTTCGTCGAAGTTCCAGAACTGACCAAACTGCTGGTTTTTGTATTCTCTGAGATAATCCAGGCGTTGCTTCAGCTCCTCTTTGGGTTTTAAAAGCCTGGATTTGTCATATACAGCTTCCTCTCTGGTGGCAAACACAAGGTCATAATCTTTGCTCATGACAATGGCCTCTTCGGGGCAAACCTCTTCACAGTACCCGCAATAAATGCATCTGAGCATATTAATCTCAAAAAACGTCGGATAGCGTTCTTTTGGATCGTCACTGTTCTCCGATGCCTGCATGCTGATGGCAAGCGGCGGGCAGGCCCGTGCGCAAAGCCCGCATGCAACACAGCGCTCCTGGCCGTTATCTTCTACCAAAACGGGTCTTCCGCGAAAAATATCAGGCGGATCAAACCGCTCTTCCGGGTATTGCATGGTGACTTTTTTCTGAAACATCTGCTTGAACGTGTACCCGAGCCCTTTCAGAATTTCGGGAATATACAGTTTTTCAAGAAATCCGAGTTTTCGTTCGTTGGCAGAATTGCTGAGGACAGCGTTTTTTCTTGGTTGTTCCAGATTTTCGGGCATAGCCATTACTGATATTTATTGTGCAGAGAATAAGTATCATTCCGGTTTAAAACCGGCATGATTGAAAAAAAGATCATTTAAATAAAAATAACGCATGTGGCCTTTCATTCAAAAAAAACATGAAAAAAGCCATGCTATTTCTCCTTGAAAACCATAGTCACGGGAACACCTTTGAAGCCAAACTGTTCCCGCAGCTTGTTCTCTATATATCGTCTGTAATTGGCAGGAAGTTCCCGCGGCATGTTCATGAAAAAAGAAAAAACGGGAGGTTTATGCTTGACCTGGGTTATGTACTTGATACTCAGCTGGCGCCCTCTTTTAAAAGGCAGTGGTCTCTCGGCGGTAATTTCCTTCAAAAACTGATTAAGTCTGGATGTCGGAATTTTCTTTTCCCTTTCATCCAGAACGATCCTGCATTCATCTATGATGCGGTGGATTCGCAGTTTATTTGTTGCTGAGATGGTTATAACCGGGACATATTTAAGGTTGGGAACTTTTTGATAGATGGCATCGATAAATTCTTTTGCGGTATTGGTTTCTTTTTTTACCAGATCCCACTTGTTGAGGGCTATAATCATGCCTTTGTTAAACTGTTCGGCGATTCTCAGAAGACGGACATCCTGGACTTCAAATCCCCGGGAAGCATCAACCAGAATTACGGCAACATCACATTCCCGGATACTTTTTTCGGTCCTGATCATACTGTAGAATTCAATATTGTCGTGTACCCGTGACCGCTTTCTGAGGCCTGCTGTGTCGATTAATGTATAGGTTTTCCCCTCATATTCGAGCCTGCTGTTGATGGAGTCCCTGGTGGTTCCGGCGATATCTGTTACAATGCAGCGTTCATCTTTCAGAAGTGCATTGATCAGACTGCTTTTTCCGACATTGGGTCTGCCGATAATGGAAATTTTCGGCCACTTCTCTTCACTTTCCACCGATTCTTTATCAGGAAATAATTCAACCAGCCTGTCCAGCAGCTCCCCCGTTCCGGATCCTGACAGTGCCGAGACAGGAAACAGATCATTAAACCCAAGTTTGTAAAACTCGGGAGCATCAAGCGCTTTTTCGGAATTATCAGATTTATTGGCTGCCAGAATAACAGGCTTATCCTGACGGCGCAGCAAGTCGGCAACCGTATCGTCCTCCCTGCTTATACCCTTCTGCACATCAGTTACAAAAACAATGACATCCGCCTCTCTTATGGCAATTTCTGCCTGAGCCCGTATGCCGCTTACGATGGCGTCCGACTGACCGGGCAAATATCCTCCCGTGTCAATTACGGTAAAGTCACGGTCATTCCAGAAGCTTTCACCATAGTGTCTGTCCCGGGTTACCCCGGAAATGTCATGAACGATGGCCTGTCTTTCACCGAGAAGCCGGTTAAAAAGTGTGGATTTGCCGACGTTCGGGCGACCTACAATAGCAACAACTGGCAGCATGGCTATGAAACTCCTGTGTGAAAGAAATAATTTTTGAGCATTTTTTTATATCTTTCCAAAATACGCATCGTTTTATCTGTTTAAAAATTTTGTATAAGACATTCATATATAATGACCATGCCGGTTAAATGGTTTTTGTATAGCAGTCAACGTCACAAGCCCATTTCATAAGCAAAAACCACTATGCTTCAACTTGTTCACGACCAGTTTGGTACAGTAGGCACCATTCTGGTAGCCCTGTTTTTCTTTACCTTGCTCATTCTGTGGGTGGCGGCAATATCGGGCATTCATGAATATCCGTACTCCGAAAAGCGCAAACTGCTTATCACTGTGTTGTTTATCATCTTCCCTCCCTACGCATTTTTCTGGCTGGCCAAGGATATGTACCGCCAGTATCGTATTTTGAAAATGGAAAAATAGCCGGTCATTCACCAAGACGCTTTTGATCAGGCTCTTCGACCAGCTTCCAGGTTTCGAGTATATATTCCGGGATATCCTCGAGGAAACGTGACGGATTGGAAAAAAACTCTCCGTAACTGCTTTCTCTGGTGACCGGGTAGGAAATAAACAGGCGCTCCCTGGCGCGTGTGCATGCTACGTAAAGAAGGCGCAATTCTTCATCCAGTGCGGAAGCATTCTCAACGGCATAACCGGATGGCAGAACCCCGTCAAGGCATTGTATGATGAATACAGTGTCCCACTCCAGGCCTTTGGCCGAGTGAATGGTAGTGAGCGTCAATGGCGGCTCGTCCTTGGCCGATGCTTCTGTCTCCATTGCGGAAGCATCAAGAGGCTCTAAAGTAAGATCCTGCAGTAACTGATCCAGACCGGTGTAATTCCTGCTTAGTCCGGCAAAAGCTTCAAGATCCTTAATGCGCTTAGGATGGTCGTCGTACCGGTTTTCGCAAACAGGTGTATAATAGGCTATGATTCGTTCAAGGGCTTCTGACGGCTTGTTTTTTTTGGTACTTATATCTGAAAGTGCTTCCGAGAGCTGATCAATCTGTTTTTTGTAGCTCTTGCTTGCCACGTCAGCCTCTCTCAGACCACGGTTTTTATTCAACCGAAGCCAATTGACGAGCTCGGATGCTGTTTTCGGACCGATGCCATCAACGAGCATGAGTATTCTGTTCCATGCAATCTGATCTTCGGGGTTAACTACAACCCGAAGATGAGCAAGCACATCACGGATATGAGCCGCTTCGGCAAACTTTTGTCCTCCGAATTTTCTGAAAGGGATGTTCAATTTGTTCAACTCCCATTCCAGATCGTAGGAATCTCTTCCGTTCCGAAATAGCACAGCCATGTCATTCAGGGGTATTTCCTGTTCTCTGAGCTGCAGCAGCATTTGGGCAACGAAACGGGATTGCTCATTCTCGTTTGATGCCTTGACGATTCCCGGCAGATCACCGCTGGACCTGCGGGTATAAAGATTCTTGTCAAACTTGTCATTCGCTTTGTCCATCAATGAGTTGGCAAGCTTAAGTATAGGCTCTGCCGAGCGGTAGTTTTCTTCCAGCTTCAGAATTTTGCAGTTGTCATACAAATCTGGAAATGCCAGAATATTCTTAAAGTTGGCACCGCGGAAGGCATAAATACTTTGAGCATCATCTCCCACAACCATCAGATTTTCATGTACCGAGCTGAAAAGCGCCACAAGATCTGCCTGAAGGTTGTTTGTGTCCTGATATTCATCCACCATGACATAACGGTTTTGTGAGGCTACCTTGCGGCGTATGTCATCATTTCCGCTGAGGAGCACTCTGGTCTGTGTCAGCAGATCGTCAAAGTCCATGACTCCGTTGTCGCGTTTGTACCGGTTGTACCGGTCAAAAAGTTCAGCAACAGCATCATGATGCTCCAGAAACCGTGGATAACCATCAGCCAGAACTTCATACAATGATCGCCGGGTATTAATCATTGACGAAAAGATGGCCGAGAGCGTCTGTTTTTGAGGAAACCGCTTGAGTCGCAGGTGATGATAATATGTGGACCGGATATGGTGGATGGTGTCCATGGCATCGGATTGGTCCAGAAGAGTGAAATTGCGGGGATAGCCCAGTTCTTCAGCATATCGGTGGAGCAGCAGGTTGCAGTAATGGTGAAATGTCCCCCCTCTTACTTTTTTGCAGCGATTGTCCAGAACATCGGTAGCGCGGTTCAGCATTTCTCTTGCAGCCCGCCTGGTAAAAGTCAAAAGCAGAATGGACTCCGGTGGTGTTCCGTCTTCAACCAGGCGGGCAACCCGATAGACCAGAGTTCTTGTTTTTCCGGTACCGGCCCCGGCTATGACCAGAGCGGGCCCGTCATCATGCATGACCGCACCAAGCTGCTGCGTGTTAAGCTGCTCACGGTATGGAATCTGGTAGTTGCTGCTTCTTTGTGAGCGGTTGTCTGTTTGCAAAATAAACTTCTTCATGCCGCAATATATGTAAAATATATGTTATCAGGCAATACAGGCAGCAAAACCACGAGTATTTGTCTGCCAATCATGGTTTCCCGGCTTTTTACGGGACCGGAATCAGAATTATTTTCAAACATAATCGCAGTAAAGGTGTTATTTTCATAAGAATGCAATGCATTGGCGGCCGATACCTGTCTGCCTCCTTGTGCACAAACGTATCAATCCGAAGTCCCCATTCCATGATGTATTTTTCGCCGGAATCCCCAAAAGCGTTCACAAACACCCGGGTAACTGGTCTTTTAGTTACCGCCGTGATTACAATAGTAATATTAACCCAGTGCGGCGATGCGGATCCGGACCGGGAGGCCAACCGTTTGTTTGTTGAAGCATACCGGTTGTCTGAAGAGGCCTCAAAGTTGGAAGAAAATGACCCTGTGGCTGCGTTTGAAAAATATAACCGTGCCCTGCAAAATATTGACAAAATAATTGAAGATTTCCCGGATACCCCTGTCGCTGTTGACGCAACCCAGCAGCGAACACTTATCGGCGATATGAGTATAGGCAAACTGAGGTTAACCGTACCACGCATGAAGGCGAGGGCCTCTTCTCTTGATGATTTTCATTCACTTGCAAAATATTTGTCGGGGCGTCACAAAGAAGTCCAAAAAGCGGAGCATTTAATTGAATATGCCGGGTTTCTGCATCGTTTTGACCGGCGCGACCTGTTCGATGAGATTGTATCAGAAGTAACGGACCTGGCTGACAATCATTGGAATACAGAAATCAGTGATCCGGTTTACAATCAGCTTTCCGGACTGTATGCCGGAACCGGAGACTGGAACAATGCCATACAGATGGCCGATCAGATTCAGAATCTGCGTTTAATCCGGGATGCTGTTGAGCACATGATTGCAAAGGGTTTTGTTGCAGAACGGAAGGAAGATGCCCCGGGGCAACTGTCAGATTTAATCTCTTATCTTGAGCCTAACGATCAGTTGCACGTAAGGACAAAACTGGCCGTTGACCTGCTGGAGTCCGGAAATCATGATCATGCCGTAAATCTTATAAGTACCGGTGTGCCGGGAGTCGATGAGGAAGGAGCACTGGAGCGGCTTGAAACATTGAATGAGCTGGTGACCATTCTTTCAAGGCACGGAAAATTTGAGATTGTTGCTGAAATCATTACAGCTATTGATGAGATAGATGAGGATTATACCGGCTTTGCACTGAGAGAGAAGGCTGTACAACTTTACAGACAGGGGAAGCAAGAAGAAGCAATGGAGATTGCCACATCTTTCGGACGGGATTATTTCCGCCATACCAGCCTTTCGAAAATTGCAGTTCAGCGTGCAGAAACCGGCAGGGTATCTGATGCTTTGACATTGCTTGATGACATACCCGGGCAATTGGCGGAAAAGACAGAGTCTCGGCTTCAAATTGCTTACATATTGTCGGATTTTGGTGATTATGAAAGAAGCGATTCACTTATCGAAATTTCAGTACCGGAGATAGATGCACTGGAATCATCTATTGACCGTGCCCGTGGTCATCTCACACTCGCCGATATTTATACCATGAGAAACGAGCGTTCCAGGGCGGCCGGCGCGCTTGAGAATGCGGAGAGACATGCCAGGGACATTTCCGGCTCGGAGAGCATGAACGCTGTCACAGACGAAATTTTCCGGCTATGGGCGGATATCGGCAGGCCTGACCGTGCACTGGATGCCGCGACCTGGTTTCGCATGGATCACGAATCATTTGAAGACCGTGTTGACGAACTGTTCCGGCATGCTGTTGAAAGAGACTTTCACGATCTCGCAAAATCACTTGCCGGTATTACTGACAGGCGCGCCTATTTTGAATATAAACTGTGCTTAGTTTACCTGGATTCCGGCCGCACTGTCCGGGCAAGACAGCTTGCTTATGAAATTCGCAATTTTGAGTGGCGCACCAGGGCGGTTGCAGACTTGTCCGTTGAACTGAAACGAAATGATGAAGTTGCCGCATCAGAGAAAGCTGCAACAGATGCCCTGCAAATGCTGAACAGGATCAGAGATGCTGAACGTAAAGAGGGAACTTTGCTGCATGTGGCAAAAAGACTGTCAGCATCCGGACTTGCAATGAATGAAGAAAGAAAAACGTTACTAAAAGGACTGGTCGGTCAATTGGACCATTAATATCATTATAAAAGCTGTCTTTGTCGATGCTATTCAATCGATTATTGCCGGGGTTATTATTTCTGCTCATTTTGGTAACAGCCATCACGTGCACGCGTACGATCCAATATGTGGGCCAGGAACCAGGAGCCGGGGAATATCTGACTATGCCCCCGCCCGGAAATGTATCAGCATACCTTGAAAAGATGCATGATTCGGTGAAGCGGATTACAAGCACAAGCTATTATAAAACCTATGTTTTTGATCAGGACGATATGATAACGCATGATATCCTTGACCGAGCAGAATCCATTGATGAATATGCCGTTAAAGTCGTGGAATCTCATTCATCATCATCAGGTTCTGCGGTTGTAATTCACAACAGAAATAACAAAATCGGATTGATTACTGCTTATCATACGGTCAGTTCCCCCGACCAGATGTTCGAGTACTATGATGAAGCTTCATTGTTTCTTGAAAGTGTAACAATCAAGCAGCGTCAGGTGAACTGGATGTTTGACTCTCCTTTCATGGGGACCTTCGATGTGCTTGCAAGTGATGAGGTGGCGGATCTGGCGGTCATTGGAACGGAAGTTGATGAAGATGATCTGGATGTTCCGGCGTCCGAATTTTTCCCGGTATTTCCGTACAAGCTGGGAGATCCGGATAAGCTTACATTGGGCACGTTTGTTTATACACTTGGTTATCCCAGAGGATACGAAGTTGTCACTCCGGGCATAGTGAGCAATTCCGGCCGGGATCGTGGTCATTCATTCATTACCGATGCCTTGTTTAACCGGGGGTTTAGCGGAGGGGCTGTAGTGGCTATAAATGGCGGATTGCCTGCATTTGAATGGGTTGGTCTTGCACGTTCCGCCTCAGCTACTCGGGAATGGCATGTTGTTCCTGATGAAGACAAGGTTGAGGAGCATAGCCTTCATTTGCCATATACCGATGATTTGTTTCTTGAGCGCAGGTCAAATATTGATTACGGGATCACCCATTCCATATCGGCAACACGTATTCGTGATATGCTCAAGGAACACGAGAGAGCACTTTCTGAGAAAGGTTACCGGATTGATATCGAGTGATCAGGAGAATATTTCCTTTTCGTAAATGGTGTTAATTATACTGCTAAGGTCTTTTGCCCCCACCGGTTTACCCAGCAAAGCCAGTGGTTTCAGTTTTCTGATCTGTTCTCTGTTCTTGCCATTCGGTGAACCGGTGATAAAGATTAGTCCCGGTTTGCAGTTCGAAGGCAAATTGCGAACGGCTTCAATACCGTTCAGCTTGCCGTTGAGTTCTACATCCACCAGAAGCAAATCCGGTTTGTGTTCCAAAGCGCTTCGGGTCAAGTCTTCTCCTGAGTCCAGTATGTCGACGACTTCAATATCAAGCCTTTTCAGCTGATTACGCAGAAATAAACTGATAATGAAATCGTCTTCGATGATGATAGCTCGTTTCATGTGTTTATAATTTTGGATTTATATCGTCACATGTATTGGCGAGTACAGCAGTTACAATGGCATGATGCTACTGTTCGTTTGCCAAACTGTATCAGCCCGGTAGTAATTTTGATTTAAATAGCACTAATTCGTTCGATCCTGCCGAACCCTCTTGTCATAAGACAAGAAAAAACAGAGACTCGGAGCATCATTTTTGTGACGTTGATTGCCAGTTATCTCACGTCACTTTCAATGTAATTGATTTTTCCAAATATAGAAACATGATGAAAAAAATTTAATCCGGTTTCAGATGAAATTACCGGAACATGGCATTAAGTTCATCCAAAGACATGGACCGGATGGTGGGCTTGCCCAGCGGATCTTTGAAAGGCTCATCACAGGCAAAAAGCTGGTCAACCAGAGCCTCCATCTCTTCTGCGGAAAGTTTTTTTCCTCTCGGAATGGCAGCCTTGTTCGCCAGGGCCAGTGCAACGCGCTCTTTTTCATCCAGTTTCAGCGAAGCGGTCATACTCTTGTACTGTTCCATTATGGACTCAAGGACATGCTGCTCGTTGTCCAGGCGGATATCAGAAGGAACCCCGAGTATCATGGCCGAATTGCCGCTTAAAAGCTGAATATTAAAACCCATGCGTGTTATTACGGGCTGCAGTTCTTTCAGCAGGCTGAAATCAGTGGCAGAAAAGTTGATATTCTTTGGAAAAAGCAGTTGCTGGGTACTGGGTAGTCCGCTGTCCGCCTCACTGAGTACCTTTTCATAGATAATTCGCTTGTGGGCAGCATGCTGATCCATGAAAAACAATCCGTTTCTCGTCTGTGAAAGGATATACTGATGATGAATCTGCGTGAAGCCACTGTCGCCCACCTTTTTTGATGCATGCCCCTTATTTTCGTGAGTATCCGAACCGGAATACCCCTGTCCGGGGAATGGAGGCGTTATTTCTTCACTGGAATCAGCCGCAGGACCGGATCCGGGGCCGTAAAGCCTTGCCCCGATATTATGACCAGGAAATACTTTGCTAAAGCCATGGTATTCCTTCCGGAATGATTCGGAAGGACGGGTTGTGCCTGATCCCCCCTCCTCAGATGGTTTCTGCCCGAATCCATACCGGAATGCATCTGCAAACCGTTCTGATTCATCAGTTTCGGGATTCCAGGCCGGCACTTGCATATGGGCATGCAGCGATTTTTTTACCACGGACCTGGTAAACGTCGAAATGGTTCTCTCATCTTCGAATTTGATTTCCTGTTTGGTCGGATGAACATTGACATCCACCATTTCCGGATCGACTTCAAGGAAGAGTGCATAAAAAGGATACTGTCCGGGCTGTATCCAGTCTCTGTAGATTTCCTGTATGATGTAGTTCAGGTGCCGGTGATAAAACGGGCGTCTGTTGATAAAAAGAAACTGCTCACCTCTCGTCTTTTTCGCGAGTTTGGGGTCAGACAACAGGCCGGAGATGCGCACAAGACTGGTTGATTCCTGTACCGGTATCAGGCTCGCCTTGTATGATGCTCCGAAAAGTTCTGAAATACGTGTCTCCAGATCCTTGGGGTGCAGTCTGTAAATAATTTCTCCACCGGCATCCAGATCAAATCGGATTTCCGGATGAGCTATGGCTGCCTGGTGAAAAGCAAGCAATATGTGGCGGAACTCAGTGGCATCTGTTTTGAGGAAAGCCCTGCGGGCAGGCACATTGTAAAAAAGGTTTCTTACCGTAACGGTGGTACCGTTGTCGGCCGCTGCAGGTTCCAGCCTGATTTCCTCGCCGCCCCTGATTTCATATTCTGTACCGGTCTCATCTTCTACCCTTTTGGATGTAACGGTGACCTGGGCAACAGATGCTATCGAGGCCATGGCCTCACCTCTGAACCCAAGAGTCCGAATTCCCTGGAGCTCCTCAACGCTGGTAATTTTTGATGTGGCATGCCGCAGAAAACAAAGCTTGATATCCTCAACAGACATGCCGCATCCATTATCACAAACCTGGATCATTGTCCGGCCCGAATTTTGCAAAACCACGGCAATATGGTCACTTCCGGAATCTATGGCATTATCAAGCAGCTCTTTTACTACAGAAGCCGGCCGCTGCACCACTTCTCCGGCAGCAATTTTATTGGAGACTTCTGGTGGCAGAATGTGAATGAGTGTTTCGGAAGAGCCGGATGTTGCCAAAATTGATACAGCTAAATTGAATCAGAATATTTGGTGGTAGTGATGAAAAAGTCTTTTGCGGAGCGGAATTACGTTTTTCAGGTGATTATCCAAAGGATGAAAAACAGCAGCAGTGCATAAAGGAGTATGGAGCCGCTGCTGCCCCTGCGTGTCAAACGACGGAACTTAATACGCTCCGGCCGCATCGGATCCGGTTTATAATACCGGTAATTGTAATTAAATCGCTTGTGCCGGGGCCGTCTGCCCATCAACGGAGATAACATATCCTTGCATTTGTTTGTGATATAACCAACTACGAATTAAACGGGTTCGTAGTGTGTCACATAGAAGGTAATATACTAAATCCGGACTCTAAGAGGAACACCTTGCCATTTCCATTTTTTTTCGAACGGGCAATCAAAATCTCTGTGAGTCGGCAACAGAAGCTTAAAATCAGTGGTTAGCTCTTAATTCATAGTTTTTTATATTTCACCATCATTTAAACAGCCAACAAAAATCTTACAGATTACTACCGCTATGAAATTTGAAAAAATTACTGTGCCTGAAACCGGCAATGCTATTGGTGTTAAAGCTGATGGTACACTGGACGTCCCCGATCATCCCGTTATCCCCTTCATTGAAGGTGACGGAATCGGCACGGATATCTCACCGGTAATGAAAAAGGTTGTAGATGCCGCCGTCGAGAAAGCTTATGGCGGTAAAAAGAAAATTTCCTGGATGGAGATCTACGCAGGTGAAAAATCGGTTGCGCATTACGGTGATAACACCTGGCTGCCGGATGATACACTGGAAGCCATCAAAGCGTACCGGGTTGCGATCAAAGGACCGTTGACCACTCCTGTCGGCGGCGGTATCCGGAGTCTTAATGTGGCTCTCCGCCAGCTTCTGGATTTGTATGCATGTGTCCGGCCCGTAAGGTACTATAAAGGCACTCCGAGTCCGGTGCGGCAGCCTGAGCTGACCGACATGGTCATATTCAGGGAGAATACCGAGGATATTTATGCGGGCATAGAGTATCAGAACGGAACGCCGGAAGTGGAAAAGGTTAAAAAGTTTCTGATTGAAGAGATGAAAGCGACCAATATCCGTTTTCCGGATACGGCTTCCATAGGTATCAAGCCGGTTTCTGAAGAAGGTACCAAACGACTGGTGAGATCGGCAATCGAGTATGCCCTTGAGCACGGCCGCAAAAGTGTTACGCTTGTGCACAAAGGCAATATTATGAAATATACCGAAGGCAGCTTCAAAAACTGGGGTTACGAACTTGCGAAGGAGGAGTATGGTGCCAAAGAGATAGATGGCGGACCGTGGTGTGAACTGCCCAGCGGAGTTGTCATCAAGGATGTGATTGCCGACGCTTTTCTCCAGCAGATCCTGACGCGTCCGGCCGAGTATGATGTCATTGCCACGCTCAATCTGAACGGCGATTACATTTCGGATGCACTTGCAGCCTGTGTTGGCGGAATCGGTATTGCACCGGGCGCCAATATCAATTACCAAAGCGGATTCGCACTTTTCGAGGCGACACACGGAACGGCTCCCAAATATGCAGGACAGGACAAGGTCAATCCCGGTTCGCTGATATTATCGGCCGTTATGATGCTTGATCATCTGGGCTGGCCGGAAGCGGCAAGATTGATAGAGAACGGCATGGAAACGGCCATCAGCAACAAGGAAGTGACTTATGACTTCGAACGGCAGATGGATGGTGCCAAATTGCTGAAGTGCTCGGAGTTTGGAAGCAAGATCATTGAATATATGAAATGAGCATGACCTGGTACCTCCGGGTTACAGGTTCATGATTCAACACGGTCATTGAATTCCGGATGACTCATTCCGGGATGTCTTCAAGCACCCCGGACATGTCATCTTTCATGTATTTATGCCGTATATAGCACCGGACTGTCTCCCCTTCAGCATAATACCAAATGGTTTCAGAGGGAGAAAGATCCCCGATTTCCGAATCATGGTCAAACAGCAAAGCTGATATGTACCGGTCTCCGCCCTGGTCAGATGCAGAAGCTGTTTCACCATGGTCATCGCGGGAGAACCGTTCATCCAGCAACAGAGACCATGCGGCTTTGGTTTGTTCCTCCATGGACCGCATTGCTGCTGATCTGGCACCGGAAGAGTCAGCTGCCACGGCTGATGTCATCACATATACCGTATCTCCATCAACATAAACCGGGTTTACGGGATCGTACCATTCAGGCAAGTCGGGATCCGGTTCCTCTGCCACTTCTTCTTCCGGTTCCTCCGGCTCCTCAGCCGGCTCTTCAACCTCATCATCAGAAGTCAGTGCCTCTATTTGTTCACAGGAATTCAGCAGTACCAGGGACGGGGTCAGGACAAGCAATAAAAAGATACTAAGACGGGAGTTCATAAACAGTATGAGTTCAGTAAGTTAGTTAATATGCAACAATTCGCTTTCTAGAGTTCAATTTCAATAGTTTCCCCGTCACGGTACAATTCAAGTGAAATGGTTTTTTCCGCACTTCGGAGATCATTCATTACCTCAGACAATTCATCGAGACCGGCCGGTTTTTTATTGTTGATTTTTTGGATGACATCCTCCTGCTGAATACCGGACTCATATGCGCTGCTACCGGGCTCTACACGAATTACAACCAGTCCGTATTCAGACAGATTTTCTGAAACCGGCAGCTCAGCTACCGTGAAACCGGATTCAAAAGTGGACTGCCGCACCCCGGACTCTTCATCCGGATCAAACCGGAATTGCTCATCACGTCTGGGTTCGGGATCGGCACTGGCCCATTTTCTGACAGCTTCATCCTCTTTTCCAAGCAGAGGAAAAGCAATCTCTTTTTCAGATCCGTCGCGCCAGACTTTCAGGCTGACTTCATCTCCCGGCCGGAGCATGGCGATTCGTTCCTGCAGCCGGTTTGCTTCACCGACAGTGTGGCCGTTCACGGCAAGCACTACATCCCCCCTTTTCAACCCGCCACGGTCGGCGCTTCCCTCCGGTGCCAGGTTGCGGATCTCAACACCTTCGACCTTGTCAAGTCCGGCTCTTTTGGCGCGGTCATGATCCAGCGAAACGATTTCCACCCCCAGATATGCCCTTTGAACCTCGCCGTGTTCAATGATATCCTGTCCGATTTTCATCGCGAGATTTACCGGGACAGCAAAACCGTATCCCTGATACGATCCGCTTTCCGAGGCAATTGCCGTATTGATTCCAACCAGTTCGCCCCTGGTGTTGACCAGCGCGCCGCCGCTGTTGCCGCGGTTAATTGCTGCATCGGTCTGGATAAAGCTCTCGATACGCATACGATCACTGATGATATCGACATCTCTTCCCGTCGCACTGACGATGCCGGCGGTGACGGTCGACCTGAGTCTGAACGGATTTCCTATGGCCATAACCCAGTCCCCGATGCGGACATGATCCGAGTTGCCGATGACAATGGCGCTGGTCTGGTCCGAATTGATTTTTATTACCGCGAGATCTGTCGATGGGTCACTGCCGATGATCTTCGCATCATGCTCTTTTTTATCGTGGGTCATCACCCTGACGCGCCCCTCGGCACCCTGAATAACGTGATGATTGGTGAGTATGTACCCGTCACCGGATATCAGAACACCGGAACCGATGCTTTGTGCTCTTTGACGGGGAAGAAACCGTTCCCAGAACCGGTCTTCGAACTCATGGAATTCATCATCGGGCATATCACGATCCACGGAAATCTCACTTTCTATGTAGACGACGGCCGGGATGATCTCTTCGGCTACGTCATTGAATAAAAACGATGGGGAGTAGCGTTCTTCGCCCTTAGCCGGATCAATGGGTTCGGTACTTCTCTTTACATCGGTATACCGGACTTCCACGCGTTCAGGCGGCATCCATGAGCCCCGGTAAATCATAAACAATATGCCGAGCATCATGCCGGTCAGCAGCAGCAGTATAACCGTCAGCAGTTTTTGGTGCAGGGGCATGGGTTCAGAGAATTTGTTCGAAAATGGTATCCGAGCGACGTGGTCTGACGCCTTCCAGATGATACTGAAAATAGACGTCAAAGTGGTGTATCAGATTTTTGATATCAGTGGCCGGATAGGGTTCAGTTAGCAAAAGGTTTTTCCTGTTATTTCTGATACAACGCAGATAGTGTACCTGGGATTTTGTTAAAAGAAAATGCATTTGGCCTGCCGGAGTGCAGGATACGGACCCGTTTTCTACATTCAGGTAACATTTTTCAGGTACAGGTGGTTCATCGCTGCCGGGAAAATCTTCATCCCATCCCATGCCGATTCCTACAAGCTGAGCGAGACGGAACTGAATGTAGGGAAACAGGTTTTTCGGATTTTCATTCGTCCCGTGCAACCAGGCCAGAAACTGACACAGAAACGTAAATACCTCCGGCATGGGTTCATGGGCATGGCAAAGCTGTTCACACAATTCAATTGTGCCGAGACCGACGGCCATCTTCCCGATGTCTTTATGGATATTCCATGTAGGTGTACCTATGGAAACGTCACTGAGATTCTGAACTTCTCTGGTGGGCTTGTAATAATACGATGCCTCAAGGATACTTCCGGGCTCCAGCAAGCCCCCGAATTTGTTTTTGTTTCTCCGCGCCCCCCTTGCCATAACAGCAATCTTGCCATGCTTCTGACTCAGCAGCGTCACAATAAGACTGCTCTCGCTGTAACTTACCGATTTGAGTATAATGACGGGTGTGTCGACGACCATGGCTGAATAATCAGAAGCGGATCCAGTTCCTGTCTTCCAGAACCTGCACCAGCGACGGGAGATAGGTTAGCGCAGAGAACAGCGTCAGTCCTATTCCGGTTACGGCAAGTACACCGATAGAGTTGAGGCCGGGATGCTGTGTGAGCAGCAGGCCGGCAAAACCCAGCATAGTCGTGAAGGATCCTATGGTAATGTGCTGACCGGTACTTTTCAAAACGGGAAACATCTTTTTCTTCCCCTCCTCACGGTATCTGTTGGCCAGGTGCACACCATTGTCGTTTCCAATTCCCAGAATAGCAGGAAGAACAACAAGGTTGTACATATTGAAGGTGAGTCCGAATATCATCATGGCGGCAAATGTCCAGCTCAATCCTATCAGCAGCGGCAGCATCGCAATAATTGACCATCGCAATGAGCGGAAACCGATGTTTACCAGTATAAATATCATAACAAATGTTGCCACAACCATATAAGGGCTCTCATCTCTCATGAGTTCCAGCATCTCTGCTGCCACAATGGAGGTACTGGCGGCGTGATAAACGTTGCCTTCAGGGGTTTCTATACGCCCAATCTCATTTTTGAATGCGATGGATTTTCTTCCGTCCGAAAGTCCGACTGCCGGATAAATCATTACAAATCTGCCGATTTCACCATCTCTTGTGAGGAATCTGTTCTTGAGAAAATCCGGAACATCTTCGATATCCAGAGGTTCGGTAACTTTGGAAGCTCTCCTGAGGATATCTATATATTCGCCTTCCTGATCTTCGAGAAACGGGTCTTCGAGCAGCTCCCGGATTTCGGCAATCTTGCCAAGTTTATGCTGTTCCTCCTCCGGACTGACCGGGAAGCGCTCCTGAAGTGCTTCAACATCCAGAATAGTGGTTTCCGGATTGTCTTCTTTTTTCTGCCGGATGGTTTGAAGGATATTTCTCACTTCTTCGTCAGTATCTGCAAGAATGTAAGCAGGGTTCCTTCGTCCCGTCTGATTGATGTCACCGCGAATATCGCGGAACTCTTCGTACCGGGGAAACTCAGGTTCAAGAACACTGAAGTTGTATTCAAACGAGAGTTTGTCCGTATTGAAAAGAACTGCGGCAACCACAAGAGTTCCGGCAACAAATATTGTCCTGGCGAAAGGAAACTTGGTTCGCTGCTTCTTTGTACCGGTCGTTTCGGTCACATTTGAATTAATAAGAATGAGCTTATAGCGCTCAAATAGTGTGATAATTGCAGGCATGATAAAGAGCATGGCGAGATAAGCCAGGACAATACCGAGTCCGGAAATGAAACCGAACTCGGAAAATCCTCTGAAATCGGCAAAAATGAGCACAAACAAGGCCACAGCTGTCGTTGTGGCACTGGTCATTATTGCAGCGCCTGTACTATCGTATGTGTTAAGCAGAGCGCTTCTGACGGGTTCGCCGGCGGACCGCTTTTCGAGGTAGCGGGCATAGAAGTGTATTCCGTAATCGATACCAAGACCGAAAAGAATGACAAACAGTACTGAGGTCATGGTATTGAGTGTGCCCAGGGCAAAGTAGGTTATTCCGAAGGTCAGACACAAACTTATCAGAAGCGGGATGCCAATGACCATTATGGGAACGGGGAACCGCACAAGATGGGACCAGAGTGAGTGGCGCCTGTGACGCTGATGTCCTCTCCGGTAGTTGATGATCAGTTTAATCATGAAATAGAAACTGACCAGCAGAATGACAGCAGTAATTCCGGATCCGAAACTGGTGATGACATCACTGATGATGGAATCGAGTTCCATCAGATGCCGTTCCAGCCTGCCGCCTGACCGCACGATCATTTCCGGGTGGTATGCCGCAGGGTTCATTTCAGCGATCAGCTCCTCGAACGCATCGAACATATCATCAAGATATCTCAGGTCATTTTGTGATCCGGTCGGGAAGAAGCTGAGAACCAGACTGGTGCTGTCCTGGTTTACCGGGTATTCCGAAGGAACAAGCTCGTTGTAGAGCTCATCAAATCGTCTGAGCCGGTCTTCATCTTCCTTGTCATCATCGAAGTCATCTTCAAAATCGACAAAGAACGGATTCGCCTCGAGCCGCGCCCGCTCCAGTTCGTCTTCGAGATACTCAATAATTTCATCTATTTCATTATCCGTGGCGAGGTAGACGGCATAATCCTTTAAAACTTCAACATCTCTGCGGTATTCGTAACGGTTGACGTAGTTGTCGTTGAACCGGTCGTAGTGCAGCTCCATCGCACGGGGAATAAAATCCTCCGCAAAAGCCTTGTTGGCTTCAAAATCCGGTGAATTGACAACCACCTCAAGCGGAGTTTCCCCTCCCACTGATTCACGGAGTTCATCCAGTGCCTGCACACTTTCATAGTGATCGGGCAGCAGGCTTGCAAGGTCGGTGTCGATAGCGAGACGTGTAGCATAAAAACCGGAAATGACAGCAAGAAGGATAAAGAATATCAGTACCGGTGCCGGATAGCGATAGTTCAGTTTTATAAGGGGCTTTAGCAGGGCGAGTAACTTTCTCATGAATTTAATTTATTCCTGTCTACATCAAAATGGGAAGTAAAATACAAAAAATGATTCCTAACCGGATGCGGCTTTTTTGCATCCCGGATAATAGCTCACAGCAAGCCGGTGCAACGGTAACTGAAAACTTTGCTACACTATCCTGACGGCAAGCTGCGTTTCAAAGTGAGAAATCAAAAATCAAAAACGGTTCTGCAGCCATTCCAAAACACGTTCTCAATTACAAACAGCGCTAACATCCTTTCATGTATAATCGTTTTTTATTGCAATGCGTCAAAAAACGGTATGAAGCAGGATGGCCCGATATATCTGTTCCATCATGTCAATCAAACGTTTAATTTTTCCATCTGTTGTATATATCCTGCTGATGCTGGTGATCAGCTTCATATCTGACACAGCTATCGGGCAGGCCCGTCCGGAGACGCCTGCTGAAGCTGATTTCAGTACGGATAATCCGGAGGGAGAGTTGCGGAAAACAGACTGGTCGGATATGCTTCCCCATACCAAGTCGGGAAGTTATTACAATGAATTCTGGACATATCATGTCTTTCTGGAGGATGACCTTCACCTTCACATCACATTTTCCCTGGCCAATTTCGGATCAATGAAAAGTGCCGTAAGCGGCGGCCGGCTTTTTGTTTCGAACTTCGACGGCGAGAACTACAATGTAGCCAGGGAATTCGATCTTGACTATTTTTTTATTGATGACGAACAACACAAAATCCGCCTTCATACGGGCCGCGACATCTATTTTGAGGGAAAACTTCCTGAACGCCACCGTGTTTATTTCAAGACAGAAAAGGACGGTGTATCCTATCTGATAGATCTGGATTTTGACGACATTCACCCGGGATACACCTGGGGTGACGGCATCTTCAGAATCGGTGATGATGACATGGGAATGTTCATTCATATCCCCCGGGCCTCTGTCAGTGGTACGGTAACTATAAACGATAAAAGCAAGACGGTTCAGGGCACGGCTTATATGGACCACACTTATCAGACAGATTTGTCTTCCAAAATGGTAGACAAAGGTTTCCGTCATATCAGCCATGTTGGAAACGGCTTTGATGTCGGTTATTACATGATTCCGAAAAAGCGTTCACAAGCAGGTGTGGTTGGTTTGGCTTTGCGAAACAGTGCATCTTCGGTACACCTGGAGAAACCAAAAAGTCTGAAGATCGAATCAACTTCCAGACTGGGAGGAAATTCTGTGCCGAAGTCATTCAAAATTGAATATGAATCCGGAAATACCCACATCTTTGAGCGAACGGAGCATTTTCAGCATGTTTCCTTTCTGGAGGAACTCAGTGGTATACGCAAAAGACTGGTGCGAAGGTTTCTTGGAGGCGAAATTATTGAATATGTCGGTAAAGGCAGGATTGACGGAGAAATGCCTGTGAATTATAATATCCAGATGGTGCACTGAGGGGTTGCCCGGGTAAAAGCCGGTCTATGTAAGCGGCAAATATGATTCAGTTGCCTGAAAAGTACAAAGGTGTGTTTGTCATGTAGTTCAGTTTTGTATATTAGATTTATTATGCATTTAAACTGACGGGAGATCCGGAAAAGCAAGACTCATGAATATTATCTACGTACAATCACAGCCTCTTTACAGATATTTTGCCGACAACGGGGAGTTTCTGGAATTTGCAGAGCGAGACAAATGGATGCCGGCATTGACAGTTCAGCGGGGATATCCCAGTGAGCTGTGGGTTGTTGGGAAAGTTCGTGAAGAGAGTCAATGGCAGTATGATGATCTTCCTCCTCTTCCTGTAAAAGTTTTCGAAGCTGACCAGAGAAACGGTGCCCCTGATACGCATACATCAGCTTATATGAATAAATCGGCAGCAGAATCCGGTGCTGACCTGTTTGTCATAAACGGTCTGGAGGGCGGTGCAGGAATTGACCTTGCAAAAAAAGTTCTCATTCCCCGGAAAATTCCGTTTGCCGTAATACTTGAAAACGAATGCTACCATTCGATTGTCAAACACACCTGCGCAGTGCTCTATCAGGCAGAATGGCAGCGTCGGCAGCTGACACGGCGCTCATTGCGTTTCTGGCGGAAAGTTGTGGATCCGGATCAGCTGATCCATCTTCCAAAGTCGGTAGATACCCGGCATTTTACACATGATGCTGATGCAGAGAAAGAGTTTGCCGTTATTGCCTCCGGACGGCTGGATACGGACACGGAAGGCGACTATGATGCTCTGTTTGAATTATCCAAACGCCTGCAGGTTGCCTTTATCGGAGGAGGGCCTCTGTTTGAACGTTACCGCAGGAAGTTTCCGGAAATTACATGGTATGGGAAAACAGCGTATGAAGATTTGCCCGGAATATTGAATAAAGGCGAGCTTTTCTTCCACTCTTGCTACCGGAATTCTCATCCCCAGAGCATAGCAGAGGCAGCCGCATGCGGTGTCCCTCCTGTAGCCTTTGCTGATGTTGTAGATGAGGATATTTTGCCGGACCATATTGGCTTGAGAGTCAGCAATGATAATTTCCTGACGGAAATTGACGATCTGCTTGACAATCCGGAGCGGATGCAAAAGCTATCTCAAGCAGCACGCAGACATGCCACGCAACGGTGGCATCACGAATCCAGTGTTTCTGCGATACGTGAGATGATCAAAATTGTCCGGTCTTCGGTACCTGAGCACATGTCACATAAAAGCCATTTACGGTAAAAAAATTATTGCTATGGAAACAGCAAATCCTGTGATAAGTTGTCTGATGCTGGCAGGGACCGATCCTCAAAAAGCGGCACGTGCTATTCTGTGCTATCAGCAACAAACCTGGGAGCAGAAAGAGCTGATTGTGATAGATAACGGTGAAGCGGATCTGGGACCATTACTGGAAGATATCGCACCGGACGAATTACGCTACATAAAAAAGAATGATGGCAGGTCACGTGCTTATCTGAAAAATATGGGACTTGATCATGCCGATGGTGATTATGTAATTCACTGGGAAGAGCAGGACTGGCACCATCCGGACCGTATCCTGGAGCAATGGCGTGCTATTTCCGCCGGTGGAAATGAATACTCTTTGCTTGGCAGTACGCTGCTGCATCTTGACCTCCCTGAATTTGTGCATCACCCGATAGCAGATTCGCCATCATATGGTTATCCCGGAAGCATCATGCACCGCAACCGAACCGGATCTCGCTACCCGGCTGTTAAAAAGAATCCGGATCTCGCTTTTCTGAAACGATGGAGTGATTCAGCCGGAAAAAAGCTTGGCGAAGATCATGCGCATCTGCTGATCAGAAATCTTGATGCCGGCAGTCCTGCGTCAAAAAAACAGTTTCTATCACGGTTCAGTGGTGGTACGGGTGATGTTTTGCAGTCAGTATGGATTACGTTAAGAGGCAAAAACATGTTGTCGCACCGCCGGTTCCGTTTAAGTGAAAAGCAGCGTGAGAGCTTCAAAATGTATTTAAGAGAATCTCAGAAACTGGGAGTTATTGCTTCCATCAGTAACCAACCGTGATTCTGAACGCAATGATAACGCAATGATCATGTTGCCTGCTCGGCACGCCTGCGCAGGTTTTCAATCAGCGCGTCATAGCCCCTTCTTCTCAAAATATTCTGAAATGACCGTCTGTAAGACTCTGCTGTCCAGGCATTATCAACGGACATATCAGTAATAACCCACTCCCCCTCTTTCATCTTCATACGATAAAGTACCGGGATCCGGCTATCGTCAAGAATAGCCGTAGTTGTAACCTTGGCTGAACTGTTGTCAACTTCTATGTCGTCGTATACCACCTCGGCACGATAGATATCCAGCTGACGCAGCGACTGATCGCGGATTATCTTTGAAAACAGCTCCGTGAATTCTTCCTGCTCTTCGCTTTCAAGCTCGTCGAACTTGTCTGCCAGTGCGAAACGGGCCATTTCACGGTAATCCATCATGTCATTGACGATGCTGCGCAGTTTTTCTCTTTGTTCATCGGTATAATCCGTTCCTTCCGGGCCGAGAAGGTCCTTTATCTGATCATCACGCTCTTCGAGAATATTTCTGATCTCCATTTTCCGGTCATCAGAGGACAAGGTATTTGCCAAAGCCGGTGCTGTTGTCAATATGATAGCAAGGAAAAAAGTTTTAATGAGCGTCAATCGTTGCATGTCAGTACGGGTTGATTCATTGATGTTGGTATGTCTTCGCGACTCGGAAAAACAACGAGCAGCTGATTAAGCTAACGCTCAGTTACCTGCCGGAAGTATCCGGCATCAAATCATCAAGCGACAAACCTGCCGAGCGGTGGAGGCGGGCAATTTTTATATTCAGGTCGAAGGTAAGTTCAGCCACTTCCAGCTCCAGCTCCATTTGTTTCTTGACAGCATCTACAAGATTCTGAATATCACCGAAACCGATATCAAAGTCGATTTGTTCGGTTCTGAGCCATTCGTTGCTGATACGAAGCGCGTTGCTTTTGCTTTCCTTCTGAGATTCCTTGATTTTTGCTTCCCTGTAGCGGTCGCTTATTTCAAGAAGGATGCCGTCCCTTGCAGCATCATGGAAATCGTCCGCCTGGCGTTTACGAATTTCGGATCGTTCAACGTTTGTGCTGACTTGCCGGAAATTGAGGTTTTGCTGAAAGCCGAAACCAACCCTGGCAGAAAGGAAGTTCGTGGTGTTTCTGATGAAGGGATTTGTCTGACGCGGCCGGTTCGGGGTGTAACCGAATCCAGCGCTCAGACCCAGTACTAGACTTGGATAATATTCCGCCCGTGCGGCATCAACACCGTATTGAGCCGCCTGACGTGCTGCGTCTATGCCTTTCAGTTCCGCCCGGTTTTGAAGAGCGCTGTTCTTGTAGAAATCATACTCCTGGATCTGGACAGGCACCGGATCAAAAAAGCGTTCTGCCGGTAAAAAAACAGTATTTGGTCCGGCTGCGAGAACCAGGTCCCAGGAACGCTGTACGAAGTCTCTGGTTTGCGTAAATTCGCTGATAAGAGCCTGAAATTCTGCCTGGAAAATGCGAAACTCGAAGATGTCTTTTTCTTCAATGGATTCATCACCCTCTTCCTGAAGCCGCTCCAGTTCGCGTTCAGCCTCGCGGAGCTGCGATTTTGCATCATCCACCAGCCTGCCGAGTTCTCTGACAAGCAGTGCTGACTGATAGAGCTCAAACAGTTGTATTTCAAAAGATTCCTTTTCCGCTTCATATTCAAACTGAGCGGCGTCAGCTCCTTTTTGAGCAGCATTAATGGCATTTCCGATCGCTCCCCAGGTATATATTGGCTGAATTCCACTGATTTCAGCCTGAGTAAATATCCCCCAGTCTTCCCAGTCATTTTCAAGATCGGGATCCAGATAATACTGTCCTGATGACAGATCAGGGTCCTGCGATTTCACGCCCGGAACAAGTCCATGAGCAGTTGTGAGGTTCAAGTTGGGCAGGAAGCGTGTGTTTTGCGCCTGTTTTATTCTGTTTTGAGCCAGTGAAACATTGCGTTGCTGGGCTTCAAGATTGGAGGAATAGTTTTTCGCTATTTCTGAAAATTCTCCGAAGGTGACGCGCACGGTATCACGGGCTGAAAGTTGAGAGGGCGCCAGACAGAAAAGGAAAAATGAAGAGAGCGATATCAGAATGAGGATAGTACGCATGGTGCGGTAGATAAGCTTGAATGCCTGATTACAGCTAAAAAAAAAGCTCCCGGAAAGGAGCTTTCTGAGCGGAGAGAGAGGGATTCGAACCCCCGGAGCCTTTCGGCTCAACGGTTTTCAAGACCGCCGCATTCGACCACTCTGCCATCTCTCCGTATTCAATAAATATACAAAAAAAATCACTCCGATAACGCTTCCGCCCCCGAAACTATTTCAGAAATTTCTGTGGTAATGGCTGCCTGACGTGCCTGGTTGTATTTGAGCTGCAGATCACTGATGATATCACCTGCATTTTCAGTTGCACTGTCCATGGCTGTCATCCGGGCACCTTGTTCAGCTGCATAAGACTCCAGTGACGCCTGCCAGAGCTGGACGTTGACGTACAACGGAAGAATGTAGTCCAGAATCGTATCGGGATCCGGTTCATAAAGATAATCTACATCCGGCTTCAGACCAGTTTTCTTTGACTCACTTTCCGGTTTGTCAGTGACTTCCTTGTTTTTGACCTTTTTCTCGAAAATCGAGGGAAACTCCGGAACGGTTACCTTGTCGGTTTCATAAGTGATCGGCAGAATAAATTCAAAACGCCGATTCTGGGCAATCACCGATTTGAATTCATTGTAGGCCAGATAAACTTCATCATAGGTTCCTTCTTTGAACTCCGCGATGATACCATTCATCACATCTGTGACATTCTCGTACTTCAGTTGATCAAAAAAACCGATTTTGTGATCGATAACGGGATACTTGCGGGTGCGAAAATAATCATAAGCCTTTTTCCCGAAGCAAATCATTGAAAGATTACCGTTTTTCATGTGCCCGGAAAAATGATCATGAATTTTGTTCTCAACAATCCGGAATAAATTGGTGTTGAATCCCCCGCAGAGTCCCCTGTCGGAACCGAGTACGATAATCAGAACATTCTCGGGATTTTCGGAAGTCCGGAACAGCGGATTGTCAGAGTTGCTGCGCTCTGTGAGATTTTTGACAACTTCCCTGATCTTGTAGGTGTATGGGCGGGCATCAGTCATACGGTCCTGGGCCTTTCTCAGCCGTGCAGCGGCAACCATTTTCATTGCTCTGGTGATCTGCTGAGTGCTTTTTACCGATGATATGCGGTCCCGTATGTCGCGTAAATTTGCCATATCAGAATTCGATGTTCTCGCGTTCGCTCAACACTTTTTTCTGGACTGAAAAGGCCTCTTTTTCCAGTTTTTCCGCGAAGTCATCCTGCAATACACCCGACGAGCCGAGCTCTTTCATCTCTTCGGCAAACTTAAGTTCAATGGCTTCAAAGAATTGCTCTTCAAATTCGCTGATGGCTTCAAGCGGAAGTTTGTCCAGAACACCTTTATTATTCGCCAAAAGCAGTGCAATCTGATTTTGTACTGAAAGAGGCTTATACTGATCCTGCTTGAGCACTTCTACGGTACGGGCTCCGCGATTAAGCTGTCTTTGCGTGGAAGCATCGAGTTCAGATCCGAACTTGGCAAATGCTTCAAGTTCGCGATACTGTGCCAGGTCCAGCTTCATTGTCCCGGCAAGTTTTTTCATGGACTTGACCTGAGCTGCCCCACCGACACGTGATACGGATATACCGACATCAATGGCCGGCCGCACACCGGAATTAAACAGATTGGTCTGAAGGAAAATTTGTCCGTCAGTAATGGAGATGACGTTTGTCGGGATATATGCGGATACGTCTCCTGCCTGTGTTTCGATAATGGGCAGAGCTGTAAGTGAGCCTCCGCCTTTTAGTTTGTCGCGAAGCGGCTCGGGAACGTCATTCATTTTTTTTGCCACTTCATCGTTGGCGTTGATTTTCGCAGCACGCTCAAGAAGACGACTGTGAAGATAAAATACATCGCCCGGATACGCCTCACGGCCCGGCGGACGCCGCAGCAGAAGCGAGAGTTCGCGATAAGCAACTGCCTGTTTGGAAAGGTCATCATAGATGACCAGCACATGACGGCCGGTATCACGGAAGTATTCTCCTATCGCAGCCCCGGCAAAAGGTGCAATGTACTGGAGCGGTGCGGCTACGGAAGACGGTGCTGAAACAATTACAGTATAATCCGAAGCGCCGTTTTCCTGGAGTGCCTGATTTACCTGGGCAACAGTCGATCCTTTCTGACCGATGGCTACGTAAACACAGTAGACCGGCTTATCTGTTTCCTGGGTACGTTTCTGATTGATTATCGTATCGATAGCAATAGCAGTTTTCCCGGTTTGGCGGTCGCCGATGATCAGCTCACGCTGCCCGCGGCCAATCGGAATAAGGGTGTCAATTGCCTTGAGTCCGGTCTGCACCGGTTCAGATACCGGTTCTCTGTAAATCACACCGGGCGCCTTGCGTTCCAGCGGAAGATTAAATGTCTCTCCGCTCAAGGGACCTTTTCCGTCAACGGGTCTGCCAAGCGGGTCAATGACGCGGCCAAGAACACCCTCGCCAACCGGAAGTGATGCAATTTCCTGGGTCCGCTGTACCTTGTCTCCTTCCTTGACAAACTTGGCGCCGCCAAAAAGTACGATACCTACATTGTCCTCTTCAAGGTTCTGGACCATCCCCCGGATGGGTTTGCCGTCTTCATCCCTGGAGTCGGGCAATTCAACCAATTCACCGGCCTGAACTTTGGAAAGGCCGTATACCCTTGCAATACCATCTCCTACTTCCAGTACGGTACCGACATCATAGACCTCTGTCTCGGTATCAAATCCGGCCAATTGCTTTCTGAGTATGGCAGAGACTTCTTCTGGTTTAACGTGACTCATAATAATGGTATGTCCATCCTTTAAAAAAACTTACATTCCGGCCTGCTGTAATGTAAGTTCAAGTTGTTGAAGTTTGTGTTTAATGGTTCCGTCAATTACGGTATCATTGATACGAACGGCCATTCCGCCCTTGAGTGAATGATCCTCGATGTAGGACAGGTTTACTTTGCTTCCGGTACGGCTTTCAAGTGCCTTTTTGAGCTGTTTTTCCAGGCCGGCATCCGGCTTTTTCACGACAAATACTTCTATTTCAAGCAATCCCTGTTCCTTGTTGAACAGAACTCCGAAATAGCCGCAAATACCGGACAGCTGATCCTCTCTTCTTTTCTCGAGAATCAGGCTTATGAACTGCCGGCTTAGCTCAGAAATATCTTTGGAAAAGAGCTCATCAAGTGTACTCTTTTTGTTCTGACGTGAAATGATATGGCTTTTCAGGAAGATCTGCAGCTCCCTGGAACCCAGTATGGTTTCGTTGATCCGCTGCATGTCTGCGGCCACATTTTCCAGCTCTTTCCTGTTTTTGGCTTCCAGGAAAAGCGCTGTGGCGTAGCGTTTTGCAACTTTTGAGATAATCATGAAACAGCGGAGTTAGTTGAGTTCCCTTATGTACTTTTCAACGATCTTTTTGTTTTTCTTCTCGTCAAGCTCTTCATCCAGAATGCGCGAAGCTGATTCAATGGCAATTCTGGAAACCTCTTCACGGAGCTCGAGAAGAGCTTTCTTTTTCTCCTGTTCTATGGTGGACCTGGCTTGTTCGAGAAGCTTTGATGCTTCGGCCTTTGCCTTTTCCACACGGTCTGCCCTGAGTGCTTCGGCTTCTTCGAGAGCTTCTTTTCTCATTTTCTGCGAGATGGCTTCGGCCTCTTTCAGGGCTTTTTCATTTTCCCTGGATATTTCCTCAGCATCGGCCTTGGCCTTTTCCGCTGCTTCCAGAGACTCTTTAATGGCATTCTCACGTTCTGAGAGTGCATTCAGAATCGGTTTCCATGCAAATTTTGTAAGCAGGAACAGAAACAGCAAAAATGTGATCAGGACCCAGAAAAACAGTCCGAAGTCTACATCAAGCAGACCTTGAGCAAAAACAGGATACATGGTTTTTTACCAATCGGTTAGGATCGTTGATAGCGCAATCTGGTTACTGCAGGGCCAGAATAATACAGACAACCTGACCAAAGAGTGCGACACCTTCGATGAAGGCAGCAGAGATAAGCATAGAAGTTCTGATATCGCCTGATGCTTCGGGCTGACGTGCAGATCCTTCCATCGCTCCTTTTCCAATCATACCAATACCTATAGCGGCACCAATAGTTGTGATTCCTGCTCCGAAACCGGCAGCCAAATATGCAAATTCCATTTTATTCCTCTGTTTAAATTATTGGGTTTTTATTGGTTAAAGCAGTTCAGTGCGCATGCTCTTCACTGTGGTCGTCAACAGCAAGACCTATGAAGAGTGCGGATAATATAGTGAAAACGTAAGCCTGTATGAAACTGACCAGGGCCTTGATCAGGTAAACAAAAAGCGTCAGAAATACCCAGACCCAGGATGTGCCGTATGCAATTCCGGGCCCGAAGAGGTCAGAAAATAAAAAGATGGTTCCCAACAAGGCAAAAATTAAAATTTTGCCTGACGCCATGTTGGCAAAAAGACGAATGCACAGGGCGAACGGCTTGGTAAAGAGTCCGATCAGCTCCACTGGCAGCAGAATGAACTTGATCGGAACAGGCACGCCGGGAAACCAGAATATGTGCTTCCAGTGCTCTTTTGACGCAAACAGCTGGGTTGCAAAAAAGGTGCAGATGGCCAGTACCGCTGTAACCGTTATATCAGCTGTTGAGGAAACGCCCCACGGCATCAGCCCGAAAAAATTCATGAAAAGAATAAAAAAGAAGACGGTCAGCAGGTATGGAGTAAATAACTGGTATTTTTTCGACCCGATATTTTGCAGCGCTATGTCATCACGAATGAAAAGGACGAGTGTCTCAAATATGTTTTGAAACGCTCCTTTGGGTTCTGACGAGCGGCCTACGCCCTGACGATATTTCTTTGAAAGCGGAATAAAGATTGCAAATGTAAGAAGAGCGGCAATCCAGAAGAATACGAGATGGGAAGTTATGGAAAAATCGAAATCGACCGGAGTGCCGTCGGTACGCACGATATTCCAGCTTGCCGGCTGAATTTCTCCGTTTTTTGTCACAGGATCAGCGTCGATATAATCCTCGTCGGTAAACAGATCCGGTTTGCTGTTGAGCAATGCCGTGGTGCTTCGATGAAAGTGAAAAGATCCGTCATCATAAAAAAACCTTGGAAGCTCAATAGTGACCAGGGGCTTGAAGTCCAGATAATGGTGATCCACGACTTTGTCGATGAGATCGATTCTGTTCTCTGCTGATTCCCCGGCACCTTCTTCGACGAGGTCAATATCATTCTCTTCTGATGACTCCGCGCTGGATTGAGCAGCGGTACCTGCTATAAAAACTATGATCAGGAAAAGTAGGCGGAGCTGATGTTTCATCACGATACCGACGGTTGCCCTCTATGTTTTTTGGTTAGTATATAGGTCTCAATAACAGATTTACAAATATATGAAAATAACAGTGCAACTGTAAAACTGATTTGATGTAATTCTGTAAAAACAAAGACAATGGCAACCGAAGTACCGATGAATATCATCCGGATGAACATTCCGATCAACATGGCGCTGAGGTATTTGTTCATATTTCCGCCCGACATTCTTGTAAACGGATAGAAGCTTGCAATGGCAAGAGCTGATGTGACAATAAATGCAATAATTCCCGGAAGCAGAACCGGCATTCCGGCCAGCAAGTATACCGGTATGCCGATGACCAGCAAGCAGGCGATATCAAACAGAAGAATCAGTCCGCTGAATTTACCCATGATCTGACTTTTTTCTTTTTTCCATATACTCATTTCTCCCTGTTTGTGCCGCCAGCCTGAGTACAATGGAGATCATGGCTCCGAACCCGACCAAAGCGCCGATTATCACTCCCCAGGGTGAGGATCCCCATCTGTTGTCGGCATAAATTCCGGCTAAAACCGGAATCATCATGGAAGCCGCAATATGGGTGCCGAGAGCAATGTACTGACCGTAGCGGGATAGTTCTTTCAGAGCCATGGATGTACCGGTGCGGACAAATCCGGCTGATGGTGCCGCTTAAATAATATCAGGAGGGACTGCCGGTTGTTTTTTTGAAGTCTTTATTATCGGTGGAAGCAGATTTTTTCGCTGGTTGTGCGGACGGGTCACCCATTTTGCAGGATCCGTCGATCTGGGCACCCTCCTCAACCATCAATGTTTTGGTGGCGATGTCACCTGCTACTTTAGCGGTTTTGCGGAGAATCAATTTGTTGCTTACGGACACTTCGCCTTCTACCGTCCCGGCAATATCAGCTTCCTTTGCCTGAAGGTCCCCTTTTACAAGTCCCGACTCCGAAACGATGCATTTTCCTTCCGCATTGACTTTTCCGTCAACGGTTCCTGAAACACGCAGATCGCTTTTGGTATGCAGTGTACCGGAAAGCGTGGATCCGGAGCTTATCATGTTGATATTTGGCTGTCCTGGGGTATCGTTCTTCATGGTATCGTTGGTTCTGGTGTTGTTTTTTCCAAACATATTATAAATTTTTAATAATTCAAACGTGCGTGCTTAATTTAAATTGAGATACTGCTCCGGGTCAAGGGAAGCTCCGTTTTTCCATATTTCAAAATGAATGTGGGGGCCTGAAGCAAGCAGACCGGTTTCTCCTACCTTTCCGATCACATCACCTTTTCTGACAACATTGCCAGCTGTATAGTTGACCTCGGAAAAGTGTTTGTAAACGGTTACGAATCCGTCGCCGTGCAGAATCTGAAGTACATATCCGTTATTCAGCGTCCATTCGCTGTTGATGACCACTCCGTCTGCCACCGACCGTACATCCGTTCCGGTTCTGGCAGCAATATCTATGCCAAAATGACCTTTATCAGGCTGATAGGAGTTGCTGACGGTGCCTCTCACAGGAGGTTCGGACGGAAACATTGTTCCGGATTTGAAAATATCGGAATTGATAATCTGATCACTGCTAAGGGATGATGAACCCCCGGTTTCACTCACCTGATAGGTCATGACCCCGGAAGGCTGTTCCTGTTCACCATACATTTCATTCCATTCGTCAGTTGAGGAAATAACAAACGAGGTATCTGCCTGATCCCTGATCACCCTCTGGATTTCCGAGAGTTGTTCATCGCGCACTTCAAGGGAGTCCTGAAGTGCAGAGATACGTTCTCTTACTTCAAGCACAGATGACCGGATGGCCCGGTTTTCTTTGTTGAACAGATAAGTTCCGATGGGTGTAGCATAAAGGATGATCATAACAATAAATACAATCAGAAGATTGACTACGACCAGTCCGAGGAACATTTTTCCGGGATGAATCCGGTAACTGTCCTGCTGATGCGGGTTATCATCATCGAACAGAAGAAGGGTCAGTTCTTCCCTCCTTCGCTCCATAAGTTTTTTAAGTAATGATATCACAATGGTTTAAATAGGGTTGTCATGTTATTTCATCTGCCGGAATAATTCGGTGCTTCCTGGGTGATATGCACGGAGTGCGGATGGCTTTCGTAGACACTTGCCGCAGATACATGCACGAATTCGGCTTTTTTCAGTTCTTTTATTGTCGCCGCTCCGCAATACCCCATTGCCGAGCGAAGTCCGCCAGTCATCTGATAGATAACCTCGGACAAATGCCCCTTGTAGGGAACCCTGCCTTCTATACCTTCCGGTACCAGTTTTTTTAAATCATCTTCAACATCCTGGAAGTAGCGGTCTTTGCTGCCCTGGTGCATGGCACTGAGACTCCCCATTCCGCGATAGGATTTGAACTTCCGGGATTCATAAATGATGGTTTCACCGGGGCTCTCCTCCACACCGGCGAAAAGCGAGCCTATCATTACGGCATCCGCACCGCCGGATATGGCTTTGGGGATATCACCGGTCTGTTTGATCCCGCCATCGGCTATAAGTCCCACGCCTGATTTGGAAGCATATTCCGCTATTTCCATAACGGCACTGAGCTGGGGCACGCCCACGCCGGTTACAATCCGGGTTGTGCAGATTGATCCGGGACCCACGCCGACCTTGACCACATCCGCTCCTGCCTGGTGCAGGGCGCGTGCGGCATCGGCAGTTGCAATATTTCCGGCAATAAGGTTCAGGTCCGGGTAAGACTTTCTCAGTTGCCGGACAGTATCGATAACGGCTGCCGAATGTCCGTGTGCGGTATCTACCGTGATGATATCGACACCGGCATCCACCAGCGCCGCAGCTCTTTCAGCAGTTTCCGGGGATATGCCGACGGCGGCACCGACTCTGAGCCTTCCCATGGCATCCTTGCACGCGTTGGGAAAGTTCTTTTTCTTTTCAATATCCTTGAATGTAATAAGTCCGACCAGCACACCCGACTTATCGACAATAGGCAGCTTTTCGATTTTATACTGCTGCAGCAGCTTTTCCGCTTCCTCAAGTGTTGTACCCTCTTTGGCAGTGACCAGTTTGCTGCTGGTCATGATGTCGCCGAGTTTTTTTGAGGGATCGGATTCAAACCGCAAGTCCCGGTTTGTGACGATGCCCTGAAGCTTTTTGTTTTGTGAAACAATCGGGATGCCTCCGATTTTGAGCCTGGCCATTATACTGCGGGCGTCGGCAACCGTTGCATTTTTCTGCAAAGTAACCGGATCAACGATCATTCCGCTTTCACTTCGCTTCACAAGCCGGACCTGCTCTGCCTGCGCATCAATCTCCATATTCTTGTGAAGCATGGCAATACCGCCTTCCCTGGCCAGAGCAATTGCAAGCTGGTATTCAGATACGGTATCCATGGCGGCGGCCATCACCGGAATATTCAGTGTCAGCCCCGGAGCCAGTTCGACGGCGGTGTCGACATCACGGGGAAGCACCTGTGACAATGCCGGTACCAGTAAAACGTCATCATAAGTTAGTCCCTGACGGGTAATTCGGTCTGCAGGCTTATCTGGAATCATGAAATAGCAATAATTTGATTGGGGTTTGCTTAAATTACGAAATTAGACCAAGGGATTGAACCATCATTTTCTCTTTTCGCAGCAAATGCAGTGCAGGTGGAAACCCGCATCTGTGATGCAAAAATGTTATACTTGCTCAAAAATTAAATCAGTCTGCGAATGACCGATTCCCGGAATTCAGATTATATTCCTTTCAACAGGATTTACAGAACAAACGAAGAGTACAAGGCCATAGTGCAGGCGCTCGACAGCGAGTGCTGGCATGGCGACGGGCCTGCGAGCCGGCGTGTGGAATCCCGGCTCAGAGACTGGACCGGATCGAAGCACGTTTTTTTGACCACATCCTGCACGCATGCGCTTGAAATGGCTATGATGGCGCTGGAGATAGAACGCGGGGATGAGGTGATCATGCCGTCATTCACCTTTGTATCAACAGCAAATGCCGTCCGGATGCGGGGCGGAACTCCGGTCTTTGCTGAAATCAGGGAGTCGGACCTTACACTGGATCCGGCGGATACAGCCGGGAAAATCACCTCCTCCACCAAAGCAATTATTCCGGTTCACTACGCAGGTGTTTCAGCTGATTTTGCAGCGTTGCGGGAGCTGATATCAGGAAGCACCATAAAAATTGTGGAAGATGCCGCACAGGGTGTTGATGCGTACTGGCAGGACAAGGCGCTGGGCACCATCGGGGATATCGGGTGTTACAGTTTCCATGACACCAAGAATATAACCTGCGGTGAAGGGGGCGCTTTTCTGACCCAGGATGAGGAGCTGGCCCGCAAGGCGGAATGGATCCGTGAAAAAGGTACAAACCGGACTGCTTTCCTGCGCGGTGAAACAGACAAGTATACATGGGTGAGTCCGGGAAGCAGCTACATCCCATCCGATCTCCTTGCCGCCCTGCTTGAGGCCCAGCTGAATAAAAAGGATATCATACGGAAACACCGGAGTACGGTCTGGAATGCCTACTTTTCTGAGCTTAAGGAGATTGAGGATAAGGGGATGATCCGGCTGCCCCGGATTCCGGACTATGCCAGAAGCAACTATCATATTTTTCACTTCATAACTTCGGAAACGGAGGACCAGTCCCCCTTGCTCAAAAAGCTAAGGGATGAAGGCATCGAAGCGTCGTTTCATTATATCCCGCTGCACAACGCCCCATATGCGCGCAAAGAACTGGGTTTGTCGGCCAGCCTTCCTGTCACAGAACGAGTGGCAGCATCACTGATCCGGCTTCCCGTTTATCCCGCTCTGGCATCTAAAGCTGAAAATATTGCAGGAAGAGTGCGTGATGTCATAAAAGATTATTACAAATCAAAAAAGAGCGTGAAGGCATGAGCCGTTCCGTCACAGACCGAGTTCGTTTTTCACCATCGGATACCCGTGAATGGAATGATTTTTTCAGAAGTACAAATGTGGCATCCTTTTCCCAGTCTCCGCAGTGGGCTGATATATGGACCAGGTACACCAACGGAGCATATCAGCCTGAACCCTGGATTGCGCAATTACCATCCGGCAAACGTGTGCTGTTTCCCATCAGCAGGCAGCGGTATGCCGCCGGAACAGGCAATATCATGCATGCCGCACCGGGCGGAACGTACGGAAGCTGGCTTGCAGGCGACGGAGAAGAGTTGAGCCGCAGTGAAGAAACTGTTCTGATCAGGAACACAGCCGAGCAATTCGGATCCCTGGTCATGCGATTATTTCCCTTTTATTCTGACGGGAGCATCAGGTCGCTTTCCGGAAAGGAATATCCGGATAAAAAACTGGGCTACGGTTCCGCTGCGGCTGATGCGTCATTTCCGGCTGAAAAGGAAATGGCAGGTCTGCAGATCCGGCCGGACCGGTCACATGTACTTGACTGTTCAGAAGGTTTTGATGTCATCCGCCAGTCGTGGATGCATGGACGCGGTGCCATGAAGCGAAAAATACAGAAGGCGGAGGAGGCCGGCGTAAGTATCCGACGGGCATCCGGGGAAAAAGACCTGGATACGTATTACCAATTATACCTGCAAACCATCAGGAACTGGGACCCCCCTCCCTCCCATGTATACGGGCGGGAAATGTTTTCCATATTGCTTGCAGATCAATTTTCCGGCAATGGAAACGTACAATCTGCCGCTGACACGTTTGATCCCGTTTTCTCAAATACCGGAAATAATGCTCGACGCGATAAAACCGGAAGTAATTCCGGGGCGGAAATGTGGCTTGCCGATTTTGAGGGTGATGTTGTTGCGGGTGTTATTGTTTTGCGCGGCAACCGGCACACGGCATACTGGCACGGTTGCTCGGGTCCGGAGGGGCGGAAATTGCGGGCAATGAATTTGCTGATGGCCAGGCTGATTGCACGGTCTTGCGAGACGGGTGATATGTGGTTTGATTTCAATCCCAGTCAGAACATTTCCGGTGTGGAGCAGTTTAAAAAAAGTTTTGGTGCCGTTGCCGCTGACTCACCTGTACTGGAAAAAACTTCTGGTTTGACAAGGTTGCTGGCTTATCCGGCAATCGGAGGATTGGCGTCAATAATGAAACGTGCCGTGCGAAGACTCACCTTCAGACCACGGAGGTCCGGGTAATGAGCCTGCAGCAAAAAGCTTACAGGGGTGCCGGATGGAGCGGTCTTTCGGGGATGATATCGAACGGGCTGGAGCTGCTGAAGTATATCGCCCTGGCGAGAATTCTGGAACCCGGTGATTTCGGACTGCTGGCCATGGCGATGGTCATTATCAGTATCGGCCGGATATTTGCGGATGGCGGGACAAGCAATGCCGTCATCCACTTTCGAAACCAGTCGTCTCGTCAGCTTTCTACCCTGTTCTGGATCAATATTCTTGCCGGTTCGGCACTCTATCTCATCGTACTTCTGACAGCTCCGTTCTTTGCCACATTTTACGGTGAGCCGGAAGTGCGGCAGCTGCTGCAGCTGGGCGGAATCATCCTTCCAATTTATGCCGCCGGCGCCCTTTTTGAAGTGCTGATACGCAAAAATCTTGACTTCAAAAAGATTACGATTGCCGAAACCACGGCTGCCGTTGCCGGATTTGCCACAGCCACGGGTCTGGCACTGGCCGGGTGGGGCGTGTATTCGCTTATCTGGTCGCATATTGTCACAGCCGGCATACTGACGGCGATCTATATGGCAGTTGAAATGCGCAAATGGAAACCGTCATTCTGCTTTTCACCCGGTGAGGTCTGGGAACATATCCGGTTCGGGCTTTACCAAATGGGAGAGCGTGGCCTGAACATCTACTCGATGCGGATCGATCATCTGATTATCGGCCGGTTTTTCGGTCCGGAAATTCTGGGTGCCTATCATATTGCCTACCAGGTGGTACTGTTTCCGATATCCCGGCTGAGTCCGTTGCTCAACAGGGTAGCACTGCCGGTATTTGCAGCCCGTCAGGAAGACCATTCCGTGCTTCGTAACGGATATATCAAACTCGTCAGCGGTATTGTGTCACTGATGATGCCGTTTTTTATCATTGTTTCGCTTTCGGCTCCCTGGCTGGTTCCGTTTCTTTTCGGGGATGGCTGGCTGCTCACCGCGCAGCTTATGCCTCTGATGGCGCTGGTTGGTGTACTCAGAATGATGGGGAATCCAAGCGGCAATATTCTGCTGAGCAAGGGCAAGGCGAAGCTGGCCTTTTACTGGAACCTGGCTGCCGCTGTAGTTACGACAGCAGTTTATCTCATTGGTGCGCAATACTCTGTATTTGTGCTGCTGACTCTTTATATTGCAGCGAACCTGCTGTACCTCGGGATCGGGCAATGGCTTCTGGTAAACCGGATTATCGGACTGACCTTCTCCCGGCTTTTTTCCGAAATGAAACTCTTTGTGCCTCTGCTGATCGTCCCCTTTTTGCTGACATTTATAATAAAAAATGTGATCAGTAACGTCTGGGATGTCACCGGATGGATGCGGGGTGATGTGCCTGTTTCGGCTGTCCTGACCCGGCTCTATGATGCCTGGCAATATGGTCTGTTCCGGGCGGATGGAAGTATGATGTATGATCTGGCAATGATATTGGCCATTGCCGCAGTATTCCTGATCACTTACATTCCGTTATTCTGGAGATATCAGTCCGGTTCAGTACGGGAGTTCTGGCAGGCTGTCCGGAAAGATGGTCATGGCTCTTAGCGTAATTCGAAAATATGACAATAACTGCAGCACACAGTTTTCCGGTATGGCTTCCCCAGACGCAGACCTGGTTGTATCAGCAGGTGCGTTCCCTTCCCGATGATATAACCAGCCACATTATCTGCAAGGAGACTCTGAACGAGGATCAATTCAACCTGCCGAATATCCATTCACTTTCCGGGCCGGCTTCAAAACGCTCAAAAATCACCACCCGGCTGTTCAGACATGCGGATTATCATCTCTATACATACCGGATGTGCCGCAAGCTTGGTCCGGGCATTCTGCACTCACATTTTGGTCCGGTCGGATGGAAAAACCATAAGGTGCTTCGCTTGTTTAATGCACATAACGTGAAGCAGATGAAACACATCGTCACATTTTACGGGCAGGATGTTGATCATCTTCCAAAGGTGAACCCGAAGTGGAGATCGCGTTACCGCGATATGTTCCGCCATATTGATCTTGTTTTGTGCGAAGGGCCGTTTATGGCCGAAAAGGTGGTTTCCCTTGGTTGTCCGGAAAACCGTGTTGCTGTTCACCGGCTTGGTGTTGATCTGGATGCGATTCCGTATCAGCCGAGGAGTCTTGAAGAAAATGAGCCAGTTAAAATTCTCATGGCGGCTGCGTTTCGGCCAAAAAAAGGATTTCAATACGGGCTTAAAGCGCTGGAAAAGCTGGCCGGACGGTTTGATTTCAGGATTACCCTGGTTGGTGATGAAACCGGAGATGAGGTTTCTGCTGAGGAGAAAAAGAAGATTCTGAAGTATACTGCTGATTCAAAACTGGCTGACAGAATTACGCTGAAAGGATTCATTACTGCCGGCGATCTTACCCGTCTTGCCCTTGATCATCACATTTATCTTGCTCCCAGTCTGACGGCTGACGATGGCGACAGTGAGGGCGGGGCTCCGGTTTCACTGATAGAAATGGCGGCATCCGGAATGCCCGCTGTTAGTTCAAATCATTGTGACATTCCACAAGTTATAAAGCATGGTACCAATGGTTTGCTTTCTGAAGAACGGGATGCTGACAGCCTCGCGCAGCACCTTGAATACCTGATCAGGCATCCTGAAAAATGGAAAGAGTTCGGCAGCAAATCACGCAGGCATATCGAGTCGCAATTCAATGCTTCGGTTCAGGGACAGCGGCTGGCAGAAATTTACCGAAATGTCATCCGGGGCGTGTCCGGCCCCGCTACAGTTAAGAAGCCTGGCGGCACGGCAAAGAAACCCCGCCTTCTGTTCATCTCGCACAGTGGAGGATTATATGGTGCTGAGCGCTCGCTTCTTGAGCTCCTTACAGGTCTTCAGCGGAGAAAAATGTATGATTTGCTTGTATTTCTGCCGGAGAAAAGCGGGCTGGCTGCAGAGCTGGAAAGCCGGGGCATCGGCTACCGGGTCATCCCCTACTCCCGCTGGATCGGCAGCAGATATGTCCGTCTTGCAGGTTTTGCAAGAAGCCTGAACAACCGGATTCAAAAAAAACAGATGGTGCGTGAAGCGGAAGCATGGGATCCGGACCTTGTCTACACCAACAGTCTGAGTACACCTGTGGGGGCAATGATGGCAGCAGAGTTGTCCGGATTACAAAAACGAACTATCCCGCACATCTGGCATGCCCGTGAACTGCCCGGCAACCCCGATTTTCGATTCGGCTTGTTTGATGCCGGAACAAGAAAAGCCATGAATTACATAAGAGCTTCGACCGGCCACATTATCAGTAATTCCCGTTTTCTTGCGGGGGAGCTTGATACCATGTTGAAATCAACAACTGGTGCTGCCAGGACTAATGATTCGCCCAAATCCGATCCAGAACTGCATTCCGGACCAGAACTTCATGTTGTATACAACGGTTTTGATTATCGCGAGTTTGAAGATGCTGCCGGAGTCAACTTTGACTGCATCAGCCAGAGAACAGCGGGAAGCTCCCGGGAAGCCGGAAGTCCGGCGGATAAATCCCAAAAGCGCCCATGGAAACTTGTAATGGCCGGCGGGATCAACGAAGCAAAGAATCATGCAGAGGCATTGGAAGCTGTCTCTATTTTGCACAAACAGGGATTGCAGATTGCACTGACCATTTACGGCAGCGGTGACCGTGCGACGGTAGCAAAACTGAAAAATCATATCCGGTCGATGAGTCTGGAGGAGTACGTAACACTGGCAGGACACAAAACCAGCGTTAATGATATTTATTCCGGGGCTGATATGCTGCTGGTCACCTCACGTATTGAGACATTTGGCCGCTCTGCTGTGGAAGCAATGCTGTCAGGCTGCGCAGTGGTCAGCTCCGATGCCGGAGCCATGCCTGAGGTGGTTTCGGATGGTGAAACAGGGCTGATTTACCGGAGCGGGGATGCGGCAAGCCTGGCGCAGCAAATCAAAAAACTTTCAGAAGATCCCGGGTATCATGAACGCGTGGTTACCAATGCCCGAAAATATGCACAACAGAAATTTACGGCTGAAGCCTATGTCCGGGATATTGAGCAGGTCATTACATCAGCTGTTAACGTTTGAATTATGCCTGCACACGCATCTACATCAAAGAATCATCCTGAAACCGGTCCGAAGGATGTGAAAATAGCCGTTCTTCTTTCTACATATAACGGAGAACAATATATCGAAGAACTTCTTGACAGTTTGCTGCACCAGGAGTTTGAAAGCTGGGACCTATGGGTCAGAGACGATGGGTCCCATGACAATACCGTATCCCTGATCAGAAAATTTAAAAAAAGGCTTGAAGATACAGACCGGAGAAACCGGATTTTTTTCATTCAGGGAGAGAATATCGGAGTAACGTCCAGCTTTTTTACCCTTGCCGATGCGGCAGAAAGCGGGTATGACGGATTTGCGTTCTGTGACCAGGATGATGTCTGGCATCCGGATAAGCTGACGCGTGCAGCCTCGGCGCTGAGTACACATCGTGCCTCCACTCAGAAGAATCAATCAAGCCGGGAAGATCTCACAAATGCAGAAGGACCATTTTTATACCACTGCAGGCAATGGATGACTCTGGCCGATGATCCGTCAGTGCGCGAACTGAGTCCGCTGCCAAAACGAACCGGTTTTGGCAATGCCCTGGTGCAAAATCAGGTTGTCGGCTGCTCCATGGTAATCAACGCGGAGCTGCGAAAGCTGATGACCATGGCCTTTTCCCGCTACGGAAACAACGTTTCAGAGCATATCATCATGCACGACTGGTGGTGCTATCTTGTTGCATCCGCCTTCGGTGACATTTACTATGACTCACATCCATCCATAACTTTCCGAAGGCACGACCGCAGTTCAAGCCCTGCAACTACCGGAATACTGCAGCAGATGAGCCGCCGTGCAATTGCACTGCAAAAAAGATCCTGGAGTGTAAAACATATACTGGACCAGGCTGCCAGCTTTCAGCAGGTTTATGGCAATGCCCTTTCAAATCCCAAAAAGAAGGACTTGCTTAATATGGCAGTAAAACTCAGAAAGTCCGGTCTGTTTTTCAGAACAGGCTATTTCTTTTCCGGCCGGCACTACAGATCCACACGATTTGAAACCCTGGTTTTCAGGTTGCTTGTGGTCGCCGGACACTGATTTGCGTCCGCACACTATTCAACCGTGTCACATAGAGCGTGTCCATAGAAGCTGGAAAAAAGACTGGAATGCAATATTACCAGGTATATCACAGCGGGTATCACAAAGGCGCAGTTACGACAGTGCCGATACAGCCGTCTGCAGCGAGCAGATCCCGTCTCTGTATGCTTTTACCCAGTACGATACGGACTTTCTTCTTCTTTGAACATTCCGGTCACAAGTGGAGTAAAGACCCAGAAGTTCATCCCGGTAAGCTTCCATATCAGTTCGAACAACCATTTTTAAAGAGTCAGGAAGGTCACTCCAGCCAATCAGGTCAAAGACATCGGCCTGCTGAGTGTGGCTTTCAAAAATGAGTGAAAGCCGCCGGCTGTTTCTTCCGTCTGACAGTGAAGCCATCCTTTCACCTTCCGGAATGACGTTTTGAGAGGCTGCGTTGTCTGGTTTCAATATGGAATGACTTAAAGCGGTATTCATGATATCCTCCGTATTCGGGTTGATTATGTTTGTTCAGTAATAATCTAACCCGGGGGTGTGACAGCATACTGTCACCCCTTTCAAAAAAAATAAAAATTCTGACAGTGCGGATATGCAACGATGTATATTCTTGTTATGTTTACCGCAAGTATTCACGTTAAGGCATCCGGGGATGCGGTCCGAAACGGATCGTGACAGTGGAATGACCTCCGCAATTACACATACACGATTCAATGAGTTTCCTTGATTTTCTTGACCTGCCTTTCAGTGATCCCGTTCTGATTTTTGCACTGGTAATGGTGATTATTCTGACGGTACCGATCGTCGCTGACAAGCTTCGCGTCCCGGCGATTGTAGGTTTGATTTTTGCCGGTGCTCTTGTAGGTCAGGGAGCTCTCGGCCTGCTGGAGCGGGACGATACGATCATTCTGCTCGGCACGGTGGGGCTTTTGTATCTGATGTTTATTGCCGGCATTTCGATCGACCTGGAAAAATTCAGCAAATTCCGGGAGCGAAGCCTGTCATTCGGTATCATCTCCTTCGGCCTGCCTCTTGCCGGCAGCATGCTGCTGGCGCCGGCTCTTCTGGACTATTCCACAAAAAGCGCGTTGCTGCTGGGTGCTATTGTGGGTTCCCACACCCTGCTTGCCTATCCTATTGCAAACAGGCTCGGTATCGGCAAAAACACCGCTGTAACCATGAGCCTTGGTGCGACCATTGTCACCGATGCGTTGTCACTGACCATACTTGCCATCGTAGCTGCTACGATGCACGGAGAACTTGATGCTTCGTTCTGGCTGACCTTTCTCGGGTTTGTTACGTTGTACCTGGTTGTGGTGGTCTTTACCCTACCCAGGCTGGGCCGCTGGTTTTTTCGCAATGTACGCGATCAGACAAATATTGAGTATGTTTTTCTGCTCACCGTTTTGTTTGTTACGGCCTATTTTGCACAGCTGGTCGGACTTGCCGCCATTATCGGAGCCTTTCTTGCCGGACTTACCATGAACCGTCTGGTGCCCGAAAACAGCACTCTGATGAGCCGCGTGCAATTTGTCGGGAATGCGCTGTTCATACCGTTTTTCCTGATTTCGGTCGGAATGCTTGTTGATTTCCGGGTTCTTGTATCAATCGAAGTCTGGCTCATCGCGTTACTTTTCTTCCTGCTGGTTATGATCGGAAAATATGCCGCTGCGAAAGCAGTTCAGCTGTATTTCCGGTTTTCCAGTGAAGAAGGATGGATCATGATGGGACTTACAAGTCCGCAGGCTGCTGCGACCCTTGCTGTGACGCTTATCGGATTTGATCTGGGACTTTTCGATGAAATGGCCGTAAATGCGGTTGTGCTTCTGATCATGAGCAGCTGCTTTGTCGGCCCTTATCTGGTTGATCTGTACGGCCGCCGGCTGGTTCTTCAGGAAGAAAAGGCCTCTTTTAGTGTTTCAGATGCACCAGAGCGTATCCTGGTGCCACTGTCCAACCCGGATACATCCGAAGCTCTGATGGACATTGCCATTATGATCCGCGGAAACAAGAGCACAGAGCCCATTTTCCCGCTTACCGTAGCCAGAGAGACCCGGAGTGTCGAGGCCGATGTTGCATCCGGAGAGAAGCTGCTGAGTCATGCTGTCGTCCATGCTGCTGCCGCCGATGTGCCGGTTATTCCCGTAACAAGGGTCGATTATAATATTGCCTCTGGCATTGTCAGAGCTACCAAGGAGTTGCGAATTTCGGACATCGTGATAGGCTGGAACGGAGTTATCACGGCACGGCAAAGGATTTTCGGATCGGTTCTGGATCAGCTGATGGATCAGTCTGATGAAACCATTCTCGTTTCAAAGATCGAACAGCCCATCAACACCTGCGAGCGGACGATTCTTGTATTACCGCCAATGGCACAGTATGAACCGGGATTCGGCAACAGTTTTCAGACAGTCAAAAAGCTTATAAATCAGCTTGGCACAAAAGTAGTTGTCCTGAGCATGGAGAGCAACCAGTCCATTCTGAAACCGTTTATTGAAAATCAGGAGCCGGAGCTAAAGGCCGAGTACAAGCTGGTTTCGAACTGGAATAATGTATACAACGATATAAGCAATATTTATGACGCTGACAGCGATCTTGTAATTTTGTTCAGTTCCCGGAGGGGGACGATTGCCTGGCAGCCCAGTTTTGAGCGCCTGCCCGGGCAGATCATCCGCAAGGTGACTCCGCAGAATCTGATTATTGTCTATCCTGCCGAGGTGGAGGATCACAGCAATCCGACGGCTATACTCCGGCTGGATGAGTCACCTTTGACACCGGATATGACTTCAAATCAGATTTACATTGCTACTGATGCCGATTCAAACCATGCTTCTGCCATAGAAAATCTGGTAAAGGGGTTATTCCCGGACCGATCTGATGTTGCATCTCAAATTGCACACCAGCTTAAAAGCATTGATCCTGACAATTTGCCCGGAGATCTGCCCGGCATGATGCTTCAGCACTTGAGCACTCATTTCGTTGACCGGCCCCGGCTATTGCTGGCAATTAATGAAAAAGGATTTCATGTAAAAAAATACGGCGAACCGGTGAAGGTAATGTTCATCCTTCTCAGCCCGACCCACATGAGTATGCAGCGCAATCTGCTTATTTTGAACCGGCTGGCCAGAATTGTGGGTGACAAGAAGACAAGAAACCTGCTGGCAAAGGCTAAAAACATCGACGATATAAGAAAAACGCTGTCGGCCAGGCTGACCATATTACCGCCAAACGGAGAAAATATTACCGAAGAAGAGGAAGGAAAAAACGGTGAATAGTCCCGGGGCTTATTTCCCGGTTCCGGTTTTAAGTACGGTTTTCAAAACAGCAGGCGGAAGATAACCGGTGGCGTACAACTGCTGAAACTACTGGTCAGTCCTCTTTCGGATAGATGGATTTCTTTGCAGCAAGCAGCGTGTTTTTCATCAGCATAGCCACTGTCATCGGGCCGACACCGCCCGGAACAGGGGTGATGAGACTTGCTTTTTCGGAGACGGTCTCGAAATCGCAATCACCGACAAGGCGGTAGCCCTTCTCCGTTGTGGAGTCAGAAACGCGGTTAATTCCGACATCAACCACGACGACACCTTCCTTCACCATTTGTCCGGTAATCATGCCCGGAGAGCCGACGGCAACTACAAGGATATCGGCCTGGATGGTGTGCTGGGTAAGATCGCGTGTGTATTTATGGCAAATCGTTGTGGTTGCCTTTCCGGAATCATTCTCCCGGGACAGCATGATTGCCATGGGGGAGCCGACGATATTGCTGGCCCCTACTACCACTGCCCTTTTTCCTTTGGTCATGACACTGTAATACCGGAACAGCTCAAGTATACCCGCCGGGGTGCAGGAGCGGAAGGTTGGTTGTCCGACAGCAAGCCTGCCGACGTTCATGGGATGAAATCCGTCTACATCCTTTCTGTGGTCGATGGTTTCAATAATTTGTGAGGGATGCAAATGCGAGGGAAGCGGCAGCTGCAGCAGAATACCGTCAATACTGTCATCCTTGTTATATGATCTTATGGCTTCCTTGAGTTCTCTGATGGAAATCGTGTCGGGAAAGACTGATGTTTCCGATTCGATTCCCACTTCCTTGCAGGCGCGAGTTTTTGCGGCCACATAGGTTCGTGAGGCCGGATCGTCACCAATCAGGATGGCCTGGAGCATCGGTGACCGGTTGCCTCTTCCTACCCATTCCTGCACATCTTCGCGGACTTGCTGTCTGAGAATGGATGCTACTTTTTTTCCGTCGATGATGTTTTTTGCCATGAAATACGTTTGACCTAAGTGTTAAGGCGCAGGCACAACAGCGTCAGATTCTTACGAAGTGCTCTTCTTCTGACCTGAACAGGTCGATGATTGTATTGACATCATTGCTGGCCACAAGTTTTTCCCTGAAAGCCGAACTGTTGAGCAACCGGGAAATGCGGCTGAGCATTTTGATGTGGACGCTGTTTTGTGATTCCGGTCCGACAAGCAGGAAGAGAATATGTACGGGTTCTCCGTCGATGGCATTGTACTCGACCGGCTCTTCCAGCTTTCCGAATGCTGCGTATGTCTGACTGAGCTGCTTTGATTTTCCGTGAGGAATGGCCAGTCCCTTGCCTACGCCGGTTGACATAATATTTTCTCGTTCCAAAACGGCTTTGCGCACGGACTTGATGGTCTCCCCGTCAAGCTTGTCCGAAAGGGTATCTACAAGTTTGTCAATCGCCTCGTTCTTGGTCCGGGCCGACAAACCGGGAATAACATTTGACTCGTCTAAAAGATCGCTGATTTTCATGAAAACGCCCTGTTTACTACCTGTAAAAAAACTTTCCAAATATACTGATCATAATTCTTATCTCACAAGAGAATCGGCGAATGATCTGTTTCCGGTATATTTTGCGGTATGTTGTATTTTGCTGAAATCAATATAGGTATCACGACCTGCAAATATACAATATTGTTCGGGTTTTTCCTTCTCTGAAGGGTGGAATAAGAACGTTCAGTATCTTAGTTTAAAAGCTTATTCATTTATTGATAACCCATGCCCTTCAAAAATCAGTTTGTTGCCGTTTTCATGAAGGACTTTCGTCTGGAGTGGCGATCCCGGTTCGGTGTAAGTTCCGTGCTGGCGTTTATTGCTTCAACCATGCTGATCGTCCTGTTTTCACTTCGGGCCGACCAGCTGTCTGCTGAAATACAAAGCGGACTTATCTGGATCATTGTGCTTTTTGCATCTCTAACAACCCTGTCACGTGTTTTTGTGAGTGAAAGCGAGCGCGGCACGCTGGATCTGCTCCGGCTCAATGCGCCGGCGCTGTCTGTATTGTCGGGTAAACTTCTTTACAATGTGATTTTCACCCTTTTGATTGCCGTAACCACCATGCTGCTTTTTCTGATTATGCTTGGCATGGAGGTGGTCAGACCCTGGCTGCTGGTTGTTGTTATACTGCTGGGCTCTACCGGGCTGGCGGGTGTCACTACGATGCTTGCCGCCCTGGTATCACAGGCATCACGAAAAGGAGCGGTCTTCCCGGTACTGTCATTACCCCTTCTTATTCCATTGATGCTTATTCTGGTCCGGATTACCCAGTTTGTATTTACCAGAATGCCGGATGATGCCTATCTTAATGATCTGGCAGCTCTGATCGGTTTTACAGGAGTCACTTTTACGGCATCATTTATGTTATTTGACAATCTGTGGGAAGACTGACGGGCATGATTAATCGTTATAATAGTTAAATCCGAAGTAAAAGGAACCAAACATGTCTGACGGCAACGAAACTGGTGTAAAAGAAATCATAGGCGGCAATCGTCTGATTGGTCAGGAACGGCTCCGGGAGCAGATGTGGCGGATTGCAGCAGAAGACCGTATCAGCCATGCCTATCTGATCAGCGGTCAGCCGGGCTCCGGGAAAAAGCCCCTGGCCCTGGCATTTGCAGAAGCAATAAATGGAATACAAAATCTTGGCATGCCGGCATCCGACAGTAAGTCACACCGGCGTTCATGGTTTTTTCATCCTGACATTCATGTTTTTATACCCATGCCCGGCAATGCGGGAAGGGATGAGTTGCGGGCCAGGCTGGAGTTGCTTGCAGAGGATCCCTATGAAATCATCGACTTTTCCGTACGACCGTCCCTGACCGGACAGGAAGATGCCAAAAACAGAAGAGCGTTTTACTCGGTAGAATACTTCAACAGCGAAGTCAGGCGGGCGGCTTATCTTCGTGCGAGCGAAGGCAGAAAAAACGTCGTGATTATTACCAATGTCGAGAAAATGCGCAAAGAGGTAAGCAACTCCTTTTTGAAAATGCTTGAAGAGCCTGGCAAAGATGTAACCTTTCTGCTTACCACGGATAATATCAACTCCCTGCTGCCGACTGTGATATCCCGATGCCAGCATCTTCCCTGCCAGCCGCTTGATTCAGAACAGATTTATGAAGGACTGCGACGGTTTGACGGCTATCCGGAAAGTGATGCCCGGTTTTTATCCCGCATTTCGGGAGGCAATTACAGTTTTACCCGTTTTTATGATACAAAAACCCTTCAGGAGAACCGCGAGGAGATCATCCGCTTCCTGCGCATGTCCTACACTGTTGATGTTGCCGGAATACTTGACTTGAGCACACAATGGCAAAGCAATTACAACAAAGAGGGTCACATTGCCATTATAAATATGATCGAAATGTTTCTAAGAGACATTGCTCTTTATTCAGCAGGTGCCGATGAATCACTGATTACCAATTCGGACAAACTTGATGTGATTAGCAACTTCTGCACCAGGCTGACAGATGCCAAAATCGACAACATGATTGAAACCTTGCAGGAAGCACATTCCCTGCTGAATCAGAATGTGCAACCCCGGCTGCTGTTTACGGTCATTGCAAACCGATATGCGGCGTGGATGCGCGGTGCCGGGGCGCCGGTGCCATCCGGTCAGGCCTGGAAGCATATGCCTGCTGTCAGTGAGCCGTGATGCCGGTCCTGCAGTATCAGTGATGGCAGGACAAATTGATCTTGCCGGACGGCCCGGATATTCTTAACAGAAAAAACGATTTATGTCACGTACAATAAAGTTTGAAAAAATGCATGGTGCCGGCAATGATTTTGTAGTCATTGATGCCCGCACCACAGAAATGCCGCTGAACGACATCAGGAAAAAAACACCTGCATTGTGTCACCGGAGAACCGGTATAGGGGCCGACGGTGTACTTCTGCTTGGCGATTCCGACGACTCGGATTTCAGCATGCATTATTACAATGCGGACGGATCTCTTGCGGGTATGTGCGGCAACGGTGCCCGTTGTCTGGCCCGATATGCCAGCAGACTGGGTTTCCATGAAAAGCTGACCTTCCGGATGGGTGACAATACTTACCGCGCGGAAGTCCATGATGCCTATATTTCTATTCACTTTCCTGTCTCACCCAGGCCTGCTGTGAAAGTAATTGATGATATAACATGGTGTGAACTTAAGCCGGGAACCGAACATATCGTTGCCATAGACCAGGAGTTCAGTCAAAGTTCAGAAGAATCTCTGCGGGCTGCGGGGCGGCAACTCCGCAATCGTAACGACCTGTTCCCCAACGGTACCAATGTCAATTTTGCTTCCCCGATCAATCAGAATCATCTGAAACTGGTTACCTACGAACGTGGTGTCGAAGATATTACCCTGGCTTGCGGCACGGGGGCCATTGCCACAGCCATCAGCTGGGATTATCTGAAACATGGCCACGATGGTCCGCCATTTGAAGGAGAGAAACCAGAAAGCGGCATTACCGATCATCATATCCAGCTGGATTCACCCGGAGGACCACTTGAAGTAACATTCCGGGCCAACCAAAAGGATTCACATCGTACATATTCAAACATACAATTACATGGTCCGGCTGTTTCGGTATTTAGCGGGGAAATTGAGATGTAACCTGCAGTTTCTGCGATCTCTCAGTTTTTTGTTTTTTATCTCCCTGTTTGCGGTCTCCTGCTCATTCGATCAGATTCAGGACATGGGTGCGTCGGATTCTGATTCGACCGGGATTAAAAACTCGCCCATGGTTGAGGGGCAGGTGCTTCCACCGGACAATATCAAAAGTATCCAGGTGTACCGCGGGTCGCGTAAGACGGCTATTCCCGCAATAGAACTGGGAACCGATGAGTTCATTACCCTTAGATTTGACGAGATTGATGAGAGCAGCCGGATGTTTCGCGTGCGGGTGCGCCACCGGGATGCCGACTGGAGTTCCAGTGCTGTAATGAGGGATTTTTACCTGAGCGGATACCGGGAGGATATCATTACCAGGGGCAGCCCCAGCGGCGTGCAGGACCCGGACTACGTGCATTACAGGTACCGGTTTCCCAATGAAAATATGCGTGTCACCATGAGCGGCAACTATCTGCTGGAAATACGCGATTACGAAAGCTCTGATGTTTTGTTTTCTGTACCGTTTTTTGTCCATGAAGATGCGGGAAGCACCAGATTCAGCTATGAAGAGCTTTTCGGACTTGATGACCGCTATCGTGTGCATCATCAGCCGTTTGTCAGATATCGTTACCCCGACATCGTTCAGCTTCCGACGTCGGATCTGCGCCTGTTTTTTGTACAGAACAGGTTCTGGGGCCGTGCGAGAGAAGCTGATCAGGAGGATATGTCGGAATCGGGTGTATACCGCACTTATTTGTCGCGCCGCGAGGCTTTTGTCGGCACTTATGAGTTTCGGCCGCTGGACTTGAGGAGGTACGATTCGCCCAGGCCGGAAGCAGTCGAGATCCGGACGGAAACCGTCCCCCCTCGTGTCGTTTTGTTCCGGGATGTCGTCAATCTGGATGTGAACCCGCCGCGCCGGACCCCGTCACCCCATGGTTTTCCAAGAGATGATGAACGTGCCCGTTATGTGGATGTGCGCTTTGAGCTGGAAATACCGGACAGAGAAAAGACCGACCTTCCTGTTTATGTATATGGTCCGTTCAACAACTGGACGATTAACGAAGAAAACAGGATGGAGTACCGGGAGTCAACCGATTCATGGGTTGGCAGAGCTGTCATGAAAGAGGGACGTTATGACTACAAATATGCGGTGGTTGAGGACGGCCGCATCGATGATTTGCGTCTTGATGACAGCTTTGCCTCAACCGAGCAGGAGTACACATCCCTTATCTATTTCCGGGATCCGCGCTATCAGGCAGACCGACTGCTGAATATTCAGACCGGTGCCAGCCGGTAAGCCGGAAAACCATCTGGTCAGATCACCGATCAGCGGTGGATCACAGACTAATTAGCCAACGGATCAAAGACGGGTCATGGATTGATCAGAAGTCAAGTCCGATACTGAAGTAATGCACTCTCCTGCCAAAACCGTCACCTGACTCCATATCATAGGGCCATGCAATGTCATATCGGAACGGCAATCCCAGAAGTATGGTCCGCAGTCCGAATCCGGCGCCAGCAAGTGCCGCATCACGCGTCGATCCGTCCCAGGCCGCACCGACATCGACAAATGCCGCACCCTGAATGTTATAAAGGGGTATTATCGGGATGGGACCCGGAAGCATGGCTGCTATGAGCGGAAAACGGAACTCGGCATTAAACAATCCGAACCGGTTTCCAAGAGCGGAGTTGAAGAAATGTCCGCGCATTGGCAGGGCCGGAAGTGTGAAGAAAACATCCTCCAGGCGATCGGTCTGCAATCCGCCTTCAGCCCAGCGAAAGTTGATCCAGTTCTGCATGCCGCCCATGTAGAAATTCTGGGAGTCAGGCCCGAATGAGGCGGCACCCGAACCCCGGAAAGCAAACACATAGCCGCTACCGAGATGGAAGTACCTGCGGAAATCACCGAGAACGGAAGCAAAACCAATGACATCGGAGGCAATCGGGGGGCTTCCGCTTACACTCAGAGCATACCGATAGCCGGACAGAGGCGAAAGAAAGCCCGGACGGGTCAGGTCTCTGGTAAAGGTAACTTCCGGGTTAAAGAAGTAGGTATCCTCACTGTCGCGGACCGCACCACTCATCCGGCTGAAGTCGCGGGAAATGTTGATCATGTTGATTCCGTAATCAATCCGTGTAAACTTGTTGAGAGGATACTGCATACGGATACCGCCGCCATAATAGCGGAACCGGACCTGTTCGGTATCCAGGGCTCCGGTTTGCTGATCCTGAACAAGAACCCGGAAATTTCTGGCTGTGTGGAAATAATTCGCAATATAGTTGGTACGGTTGGCAAAATAACCGTAACTGATCTGATAATCGCTGTTGCGAAGGTCGAACTGCAGGTTGGTAATCAGTTCGATGCGATGGTCACCCAGCAGGTCGGAGAATGAGAAGGCGGCCATGGCATAGGTGCCGTAAAAGGTTGATACTCCTCCGGCTCCGTAGGAAATGTCAGGTGAAAAGTCCAGCCGGTAGCGCCGCGGGATAAAACGGCCGTCTTCGGTTATGGTCTGACGCTCACTTTCTCTTTCTTCGACATGACTGATACGGATAAAATCGTCAACATCATCGCCGAACACATAATTCCGGAAATCGACAACATCCTCATCCTCATCTTCTTCCGGCTCTTCTGTATCAGGTGCTGCCGGTTCCGCATCGGGGTCGTCGGCATCATCCGGAGGCAGCATATCTGCAAGATCGCCTGAAACCTCCTGGTCCGGGACGGCTTCTTCCTGCCTGCGCTGAACCAGATCAACGATAGCCGAAGTCTGATCGATAAACTCAGCGGTTCTCATTCGCTCCCAGTCATCCTGAAACATATTGAATGCCAGGCCTACAGCAGGCACGCGCTCCTGCTTAGACTCCTGGAGTCTGCGTTCTGCCCAGTTGTTGTTTTCAAGCGGCTCATCCTTTCTTCTGTCCATCGGATTCTCAATTGTGAAAATATGTACAAAGCCTCTGTTGTAGGAGTTGATGGCCAGCAGGCGACCGTCTGCGCTGACAGACATCTGCATGACTCCTGTAATGAGGTCAGTCAGCGGATAACTGGCGCGGGTCTCCAGATCCATTTCGTACACATTGGGAATACCGTTCTGATCGGATATGTAAAGAAGCCGGCCTTCACGGGTCATTATGGGACGGGACTCATTCCAGTTTGGCGTGCTGGTAAGCCTTTCAGCTCTGCTGGAACCAATTCTCAGACGGTAAATATCACTTTGTCCGATGTTTGGGTTAAGCAGCACATTGTAGTTTGAACGAAACGTATTGACCCTCGTGTGAGAACCGCGGTCGGATGCGAACAGAAGGTACTCGGAGTCCGGCGACCAGGACGGGCCCCAGTCACTGAAGACATCATTTGTGGCACTGAAAAAGTCATCCTCTTCGAGGTCGTAAACATAGATATTGGTCAACGGTCCGTTGTTGCCCTGGAAGGCGATTTTCTTGCCGTCAGGCGACCAGGAAACGGATCCGATATCATCCAGTTGCGGAAACAGGATTTTCTGCACATCACCGGTCTGGTAATCAACGATGGCCAGATCCACAGAACCGCCTGAACGGGTAGAAAGGGTTATTTTACGTCCGTCAGGCGACCAGCTGAGGTTCGGCCGGAGGATATTCAACTCTTCAAAATCTACGTTGTCTTCTCCCTTTATGAGCGTTTTGATCTTGCTTCCGTCACGGGCATTGAGCACAACAACGTCGAAATAGCCCCTGGCGTTGGATATCATGGCAATGCGGTCTCCGTTCGGAGAAACAGCGGGGCTTGTATTGTAGGCACGTCGGAAGTTGCCGTCGGTCATAAGCCGGCCGATATCACGCAAATCTTCACGCACGGCAATTTCCGGGAAATACATTTTCCTCAGCCAGTCGTGGAAACGATCGTTCAGATCCGACATGCTGATCCCCAGCGACTGGCGCAACCCAGATTCAACACTGCGGGTTTGCCGCACCCTGTGAAGTATTTCACCGATTTTTTCTCTGCCGTACTCTTCAACGATAAAGTTCCAGAAAGCCTGACCGCCCCGGTAAGCCATGAAACCCCTCATCATGGGTATCGGGGGCATATTGTTGTTCATGACGGCATCCCTTATGAACATGTCGGTATCGGTATCCCAGCCAAGCGAAACATATTCGGCCAGTCCCTCTTCGAACCAGAGCGGAATCCGCAGCTGAATGTTGTTCTGGATGATGGACTGGATGGTGCCTCCGTAAAATTTGTCGTTGAACATGGCATGTACCAGCTCGTGGTGCAGCACCTGCCGGTAATCCCCGTAGTGTCCCATGAAAGGAATGGTTATACGGTTTTTGATCTTGTCGGTAACACCACCGATGCCTTGAGCGTCAACGGGGAGCGGAACCACGTTTGTCTGACTGAAGTCGGTGTGGGAGTCATAGATAATCACGGCAATCCGGTCATTCAGCTGATGCCGGAAATCACTGGAGAGCTGAGCGTAGGCAGCTTCAAGGCTTTTTGCGGTAAATTCCGCAAGGTAGTAGTTTTTTGAGTCATAATAGTAGACATCGAAATGGTCTGACTGTATGAATCGCCAGTCGAACTGGGAATATTGAACCCGGTTTTTTCCGAATCCGAAATACTGGGCATGGGTTTCGGAAATCAGTGCGGATCCGGCCAGGATTCCGGCAAGAAGCATGATGGACAACCGGGCAGCTGCAACGAAAAAGAAGCTACCTTCATTGGAGGCAGTAGAATTTGTAAGCATGATAAACCGGAGGTACGTGTGTTAGGTGGACAATCTTATATATCCGAATCAGCATATAAAAAGTTCCTGAATGTATATGATTTACGTCTGAATGTCCCGTGAATTATGTGCCTGTGAAAATTAACTTTTTTTCTGATCAGTTTTTTTTCTTTCAGGCAGAAAATCGATTTGGCGCTGGTCGATATCTGTACGGGCAACGGTTACAGTGATGTCGTCTCCAAGGCGGAATACATTGCCGCGGCTTCTGCCACGGAGCTGGTGAAGCGACTGATCATATACATAATAATCATCATCCAGATCGCGGATGGCAATCATTCCTTCGCAGTAGCTTTCATTCAGAATCACAAACAGGCCCTTGTCACTGACCCCGCTGATGACTCCATCAAACGTCTCGCCGATGTGAGCCGACATGTACTCCACCTGTTTGAGTTTAATAGAGTCTCTTTCAGCAGTTACGGCATCCCGTTCTTTTTCACTGCAGTGATCGCCCAGGGCAATCAGTTCGTTGAAACTGTAAGCGGGAACACCGGCTTCGTATTGTTTCAAAAGTCTGTGGACTATCAGATCAGGATAACGCCGGATGGGGCTCGTAAAGTGCGTATACTCCTTAAAACCGAGTCCATAGTGTCCGATATTCTTGGGACTGTATACCGCTTTTGCCATTGACCTGAGGATGAGTTCATTGATGGCGTATTTTAGTTTTGTTTCATTGGCATCGCGGATAAGACTGTTGATTTTGGATGCCGATATTTTTCCGTCCTTAACCGGGAACTCAATACCAAGCGGCCGAACGTTTTCGGCTATATTCTTCAGCTTTTCCGGGTCGGGCCGGTCGTGGACGCGATACAGAAACGGATAGTTCTGCTTTCCGTAAGTATCACTTTTACCGGAGGTCTCATTCTGCTTTCTCCGGCTTTTGTTCTGCTCACGAAGTTTTGAGATGTGGCGGGATACGGTTTTGTTAGCCAATAACATACATTCCTCGACAAGCCGGTGGGCCTGCAGCCGGTCCTTCACAAAAACACCGAGAGGTTTTCCTGCATCATCAAGCCGGAAGCGCGGCTCCGGGGTATCCAGATCGATGGAACCTTCCCTGAAGCGCTTGTCTGTAAGCATGGATGTCATTTTTGCAAGAATGCGGACAGACTCGGCGTGCTTGTGTTCTTTTCCGTCGATGATTTCCTGGACCTCTTCGTATACAAACCGTTGTGAGGAATTAATAACCGTTTCCTCTATTTCGTAATTGACTACATTGCCGTCCGGTGCTACTTCCATAAAGCAGCTGTGAGACAGTTTATCTTCATTTGGACGCAGGCTGCACACACCGTTGCTGAGGCTTTCGGGAAGCATGGGAATAACACGGTCCACCAGATATACACTTGTTCCCCTGTCTTTTGCTTCATCATCGAGCGCGGTTCCCTGCTGTACGTAGTAACTGACATCGGCGATATGCACACCAAGATAAAAATTGCCGTTATCCAGAATCTGAATGCTGAGTGCATCGTCGAAATCTTTGGCATCTGCCGGATCGATTGTAAACACCTCCATCTCTCGAATATCCTTTCTGCGCCGGTACTCTTTCGCAGGGATTTCGGTTGCCACACTTTCGGCCTGTTCTTCAACGGCACGGGGAAAGGCAGCTTTCAGCTCATTTTCAGCCAGAATCGACAGGATGGCAGCATTGTTTGTGCCTTTTTTCCCAAGGACTTCGAGCACCTCTGCTTCCGGCAGCGACCTCGGGTGCAGCCAGTCCACAAGCCGGAATGTGACCTTGTCATTATGCTTAGCCCCGTTTGTGTTGTCGGGATGGACAAAAAACTCTGTGCTGGCCGATTTTTCATCCGGAATAATGAGGTAGGTATTTTTGCTTTCTTTCTGAAACGTGCCGACAAAAAATGATTTTCCGCGTTCGAGCACCTCCACAACCTTGCCCTCGGTCCGGTCGCTACGGGATTTGTTCTGTACGGCTACCCTGACGCGGTCTTTATCCAGGGCCGTATGGGTATGCTTTGAGGGTATCCGTATGTCTCTCTCCAATCCTTCAACCTTTACGTAACCGCTGCCATGGCGGGTTTCTGAGTAGATGCCTTCAACTGTTCCGGGCGATTTTCCACTGGTGTTGCGTTTTACGCTGCCGTTTTTACGGACAATCTGATTTTTAGATGCAAGCTTTTCAAGGGCATTCTGGAACCGCTGAAAACCTTTTTTCCGGGGCAGTTTGAACGCTCCCATAAGGGTTCCTTCTTCAACCCAGCTTTCCGGATATCTTTCAAGGATTTCAAGTATTAGGTCCTCAAGACGTACTTTTTTCTTCTTCATTTGTATTAATGCAATTTTTGTTCATTCTCAATTTGTAATCCGGCCCGGCATCCGGTTTGTTTACGGCTCGGTTGCAGCCACTCCGGGTTCAAGTTCTTCTTCATCCTCCTCATCATCACTGCTGCCGAACAAGCCAAAGACGGTTGTGACATTTCTCCATATCCTGTTCCCGAAATCACGCCATGAGTTAAAGCTGTATTGTGCCTCCAGACCCACACCGTTGACGTTTTCCACATCAGCCTGGGTTCCGAGGATAGACATCAGCATGGGGTCTTTCCGGTGGAACACTTCAACCGAAAGATTAGGATTAATACGGTAAGTTGCACCCAGGTCTCCGATATTGGTTTCTTCTCCGCCAACCTCACCTTCCCTGCGCAGTACAAGCCGGTCATCAAACAGTCTGAGGGCGATACCGAGATCAGCCTGGTCGAAGCCCAGAAGGTTCAGATCCACATCCAGATTGAGCATATTATCACTAAGAAGTGTATTAATCTGGGTGGACAGCAGCTGACTTAATCCGACCTGGCCGGCGCGTGCCTGAAGCGTGGTGCCGAGCTCCTGTGTCTGCGTGTCACCGACGAGAGCACCGGAGATAAACCCCCCGGTGAACAACAGGCTTGTAGCCTGAAGCAGTTTTTGCTCTTCACTGTTAAGAACGTTAAGTACGGCGGCATTTTGAGTAGCATCTATGGCATTGGGGAAGTCGAAATAGAAGTCGTTTTCGATGTTGTCAATCGGACCGGTAATTTCGAGCAGCAGTTCAACGGGGATACGGTTCGTTTCCTCAGGGCCTCCTCCCATCAGAGGCGCAATATTGGCCCTGGAACGATAAACGGCGGTAATATCAAGCAGAGCATTGGAAGGATCACCGTCCCAGCGGATGGTCCCTCCTTCCCGGAGTGTGAACCGGCGGGTCAGAATGTCTCCGCCGACAAACAGGTAATCCCCGTCATCGATGTTGAAATTCCCGAAGATTTCCAGGCTTTCATCTTCAAGGCTGATCCGGATTCGTCCACTGCCCTGTGCATTTACAATTTCACCGGTTACCGGATCGAAAATAAGCTGTACGGTAGAATTATCACCGGCTACAAACTGCAGGTCCAGCCGGAATACTTCCATAAAGGAGCGGTCAATCTGCCGAAGCACGGCAGGGTCGTCAGACAGTCTGCGGCTGAGGTCATATTCAGAAAAATCGTTGACAAACCGGATGAACCGCCCCTGATCTTCATCAAGTCCCTGATCAACCAGGGGGATGGCCAGGCGGGACGGGGATGTCGTGTGTATGGGATCGATCGTCCGGACATACGGGGACACGTTGCTGCCGCTGATGTTCACCTTTCCTGTACCCGCCACGCTGCCGAAAAATGGCACATCGGGACCGTCAGAATTGTTCAGGAATATGAGATTGTCCATCTCCAGGGTGATATCCATGAACTTCTCAGGTTCGAAATCATTGAAGTCATATTTTCCTGAAAGCACTCCGGTACCCCTGGCACGATCTCTGACGTCGAGATCATGGAATGTAACCCCCTCGCTGCGAGTCATACTGACAGGTCCGCGGGCGACGTATTCCGTTTCAAAGAAAACGGGTTTAAGCACAACTTCGTTGACTTCGAAATCACCGCTGAAGTCAATATGGTCAAAATCACCTGTTATGTATCCGGTACCTTTACCGCTTCCTTCAACAGATTCAAAAATGCTGTCCATGAAATAGATCAGAAACCAGGCATCAATCTCTTCGGCATTGACATCAAAATAGTATAGTGAATCAGCGGTGCGGTTGTCACCCGGTGCCCTGAACCATCCCTCTGCGGTCAGATTCTGCCGCACACCGTTATTCTGCTCAATATAATCACTGTATTTCTCCTCGTCTGTCAGCACAGTAAGCCTGGTGTCAAACCGATCTTCGGAGGCATTAAAGGTACTTGTGAGTTCGGCATCTCCAATGATTCTGCCGCCAAAGGCAAGCCTGTCGGCATTTAGCCTGCCCTGAAAAATCGGATTATTTAACAGGTCTTTGGTGACAAAGTCTCCGTTCAGTTCACCCTGAAAGTCTATTCTGCCGTCAATCATTCTGGAAATCCGGTCAAGATTGACACCATCAAACTGGTAAATCACGGAATCTTCCTCCGAGCTGCTGAAAACTCCGTCAATGAAGACACGGTCACTGCCGCTGGCCAGACTGAACTGGTCCACTTTCAGTTTTCCCTTATTGTCCAGTGTAATAACCGGATGATTTTCGGCCTGCCAGAGATACCGGTCATTTCCGATGATGAATTCATCAATACCGAGATGTACCAGGTCATCTGTTATAGAACCGGAGACATACGATGAAAAGCGGACTTCATCAAAAAAGCTTTCAATTCTGGTTCTGCTGGTGAACTTGTCATCCCGGAAGTCAAGATCCCAGTAAAGAGTGTCCATTTTTTGATCCTGGTAGACAAGCTGGTCCAGCCGGAAGTTGACATCCAGGTTCATTTTTTCCCGGAGCTGTTGTTTGTGGCTGAATGATCCGTTCAGGATGATATCACTTCGGGTGAGAGAGAGTTCGTTCCAGTCGGTCTGTTCATCCTGCCACCGCGCCTGAAGGTCAAGACTGTCGCTTCCCGCGCTGACATCCATATTAAGTGAACCGCGGGAGGAAATCAGCGGAATATCCGGGATGTAGGACTGCAGGAGCTCCAGGTCCTTGAATTCCAGGAAAACGCTAGCTTCGAGATGTTCGTCCGGAAAGATCTTGTCTGCTTCCGTGGTACCGGGTTCTTCAAACTCTTCGAAAAGAAATTCTCTGCGGATGCTGGTGGCGAAATAATCGTGCCAGTGATTGACTATGCTACCGACGGAAGAAAAGGTTAGATCCCCTTCCAGCAAGAGGTCCAATACGCTGCTGGTCAGTCTGAGCGAGCGCTTGTCACTATCAGGGTGGTTTAGATCGAAATAAAGCTGGTGGGCTCTCAAATCACTGCCGTTAACGCTGGAAGGCATGATATCGAAGACCATTCTGCCGAAGGCATTGTCGGGATTCAATCCATGCCAGTTGATATCATAAGACATATTCCAGCTGGATTCCGGCAGGTTTACCCGGTCGGTTATATCACGGAGATTCAAACCTTCAGAACGCCCCTGTAGCATGACATGGGGACGGTCACCGGTGAAGTCCGCCTGCCCCTCTCCGCTGATAAATGCATCCTCCTGATAGTAGGCGAACTCATGAGCGGCAATCCGGCCGGAATAGGTAACGTCCAGATGAAAGTCCGGAATACTGATGTGATCATACCGGGAGTCAAAGATATCCAGATTGACAAGGAACTCAGGCTTTTCGTCCCGTGTGTTGCCGGAAGCGAGGAGAATTTCCGCATTCAACTTGGATGGGTGGCTTTCCAGGCCTTTTAATGAAGCGAGGTTGATTTCCTTTCCTGAGGCTGTCATCTCTATGGGATACGGGTGTTTGAGCAGCATGCCGCCGGCAAGAGACACCTCACCTTCCGGCAGGCGTAGCTGCATATCGGTTTCGAGCGTGTCCCGGGTTCCGGCAACCGTTCCGCCGGCCGAAATTGCAGACAAATCGGAAACCGGCCAGTCGCGGGCCTGCGGGTAAATGAGATACAGCTCCTGGTCACCCACTGTCATTTCTTCCAGTTCGATGTTGTATGCAAGAATCTCCGGCTGCCTTGCATTATCCAGCGTGCCGCTGAAGCGGAGGTGGCTTGTGCCGATATCCGCAAAGGCGTCATCGAACCGGATTATATCAGAGTCACCTTCAAAACCGGCACCAAACCGCGCTCCGGTAAAGTTTTCCGGCAGATCCTGATAGAAAAGCCCGAGTTCATCTGCTGAGAAAAATGAGTTGTGGATTCTTCCTGAAACTGGTGCCTGTTTAAACTGCCCGGCGATATTTCCGGCGAGCAGGTCGATACCTGACAGGTCGCTTTCCCATCGTACAAAAGATTCGCCAAGTCCGATATTTATCGCATTAAACTCAAGGAAGCGGCTGTCATTGTAAATCTGGCCCGAAAATGTGAGCTCTTTCTGCCCCAGATCGTCCAGGAGCATGGAAATACGGCTGATGTCGAGATAGCGCTGATCTTCAGAAATCTCGAGAAACATTTCCATACTTATGTCCTGCACGTGGAAGGGTTCGTTGAGATATCCGGCTGTCTGCTCATCGGGCCAGTCTCTTACAGTTACGCTGCCATCGCTGACCCGCAGAAACGGGGCGTAGATATCAATGGTCCGGAAGGTGCGTCTGTGGATAGTTTCGGGGTCAGGGACATCCGGATCTTCATCCGCATGGCGCTCCAGCGCACGGGCAAGAGTGTAAATGCCTGTTTCGTCTTTTTGGAATATGACATCGGGGTGTGACAGGTCGATGTCATTGACGGTTAGATGGTTTCTGAGCAGTGCGATCAGATCGACACTGATTTTCAACCGTTCAAAAGAAGCGACCTTTTCCTCATCATATTTGAGTGCGACGTCGTGAAGCTCGGCGTGTATCGGCAGAATGCCGCCAATTTCTCCGACAGTTACGGTTCCTTTGTAGTTATCGTTAAACCAGGTTTCAACGCGGTCCGCGAGATACCCTTTTACCGGATCCGTCTGAAGCAGCAGGAAAATCATTCCTGCGAACAGCATAATTGTAGCCGCAAGGACCAGTATACTGCTCCAGAAAATTTTCCAGGCGATATGGAGTATGCGGTAGATCAATCTTTCAGTTTATCGGGATTTATTTTAAAACATCAAATGTATACTGCCAGGCATCCCTCAGGATAACGGGGTCGTCCACCGCTTTCACGTCGGGCTGACCGGATCCGTCCAGAAGAACAAGTCGTATGCTGTGATCCCGGTTTTTCTTGTCGTGGCTCATCAGGGTAACGAGTCTGCCGCTTTCCGTGGTGTAATCTGACAGGTCCAGATTGTAAATATTTTTCAAAGTCAGCAGGGGCTGATCGGATAATTCGGATTTTTTATCCGGATTGAAAAGTCTGGATACGAAAAGTGCAGCAATCATACCGACATATACGGCTTCACCGTGATTGGTATTGCGATAGTTATCCAGTGTTTCCAGAGCATGGGCGAACGTATGCCCGAAGTTGAGCCAGGCACGCCTGCCTGCCTCCCTGGCATCACCGGCTACAATACCGGATTTGATCCGGACTGAGTTTTCGACAACACGTTCCAGCAGGTCAGTGCTTCGGGTGCCGGGATCGGCGAGATCAGAAGCGTCGCCAAGCAGTTCCGGCCGGCTGATATAGCCGTATTTAAGGATTTCGCTGATTCCGCAGAGCCATTCCCGCCGGGGAAGGGTTTCCAGGAACCGGGTGTCAAAAAGTACGGCCTGCGGGTGGTAAAAGGCGCCGATAGTGTTTTTCCCGAAAGCGTGATTGATTCCGGTTTTGCCCCCGATGGCGCTGTCTACCATGGAAAGCAGCGTTGTCGGTACATGAAAAAGCGGCAATCCTCTCATCAGACAGGCGGCTGCGAATCCGGCAAGATCACCAGTCACTCCGCCTCCGATGGCAACAAGCGGTGTATTTCGCCTGAGCGGTCCGGAAAAGGCGAAATCAATGATTTCTTCCCACTTTTCGGTGCTTTTCGATGATTCTCCGGATGGAACCGTGAACCAGCGGGACGAACCGGCAGGAAAGGTTTTGCTGATCAGGTCTTCGTGCAGCCTGCGCACGTTCTCGTCAATAATTATGAGCGGACGTGAATCTGCTGCGGCGGCGTGCTCAGCCCCTGCCTCAGCCCAAAGTGCGGAGAGGTTATCAAAAAGCAAAAAGCGGCAATGATGCTTGTCATTGATGCTGAGACCGGGCAGTTCTTTCATATTCTGACAGGTGTTTCAGGATTTCTTCGGTTGTTTGTTCGTGGGTCCATCCGGGCTTCACCGTAACGGTAATGTCAGCTTTCCGGTAGACCGGTTCTCTTTGTGCCAAGAGTTCGCGTATGCGTTTCATCAGGCGGTCATCATCCGGCATTTGACCATCATCATCAAGCAGCAACGGTCTGTTGGTGTTTCTTTTCAGCCGCTCAAAAAGTGTTTGCACGGGTACATCAAGAAATACAGTTACTCCGTCATGGGCAGTGATCCGGCTTCTGATTTCAGGCTGGGCGAATGCTCCGCCGCCCAGTGCAAGTACAAGCGGTTTGACACTGAGCAGCTGGTTAAGGCAGGTTCTTTCCAACTGCCGGAAGTAATCCTCCCCGTCTTCACGGAAGATGTCACGGATCTTTTTGCCTTCCAGTTTTTCGATTTCGTCATCAAGATCGCGGAAAGCCGCCCCGGTCCTCGATGCAACTTTGCTTCCAAGAGCACTTTTTCCCGAACCCATGAACCCGGTAAGCACGATCAAACGATGATAATTCATGTGTTAAAATATTTGATTACTAAGATCACATCATCACCAAAACCGTGTCAGATGAAGAAAAGGTGTATCCGGATTTTCGCTATGTCACGGGCACTATATAAAAATGTAAGATACGCAAAATTCAGGAGCCGGCCATCTCCGGTTTGGACGGTGTAACCAGCTCCACACGTTCATTGGTGACGGTTGCCGCTCCGGGCTGTGCACCCTTTGGCTTGCGGACATGCTTGCGCTTTGCCATCATTACGGGTACCAGGGATGAGCCGGACTGCCGGGAGTAGGCCGCTGCAAATGAGGCAGCCTGCAATAATGTCCGTTCATCCGGCCAGCCTTGATCCCCGCCATTGCGTACAATGACATGTGACCCTGCCGCACCGCGGACATGCATCCATATGTCCTCCTTGTGTGCCATTCTGAGCATTTCGTCGTTGCTTTTTGCGCTTTTGCCAATCCAAACCTCGTAATTGCCGGCCCGGACAGTGCGATAAGGCCGGGCTTCCTGTTTCTTCCCAGTCGCGGCGAGTCCAAGCTGCTGAAGGCGGTCCGTGTTTTTTTTGAGCCATTTTTCAAGAGCCGACGGATGATCCAGCTGCTCAAGTTCTTCGAGACGGTCGGAAATCTCTTTTTTTTGTGTTTCAAGCTGCTTCTTCTTTGTTGCGGACATGGCGATCTCTTTCCGGATGGAAGCAGCCTTGTCATAATACCGCTGCGCCTGATCGATCAGAGTCATCCCGGGGATCACCGCCACATCGATTTCATTTCCGTTATCCGCCCAGTCAGCAATGGTGATTTTTTCTTCGGAGGCCGGTACTGCGGCATCAGGCCTGCTCATCAGCAAATGTCCGTAATGCTCAAGCGTATCCGCCTTTTTCCGCCGCTCCGGCTCTTTACTGAATTGTTCCTCCTGTTTCTGCAGGCCTTGCAGCCGTTTCCGGAGTTTTTTCACCAGCTCGTTTTTCCGTGGAAGCAGGCGCCAGTCCCGGTTTCGGGCGATATGAAGTGCCCTGACGGCATCATTGACTGAGTCAAATGTTTTTTCCGGCGGATGCGACAAGCATGAAGGTGGCAGCAGGCTGATGTTTCCTTCCGCGGTAATGGACACCTGGCCGGGACTGTAAAGTTTTTTCTGAAGATCCCGGATGTGATTTATCAGCTGTTCATCACTGCATTCATCCAGGCGAAACACATCGCTCACATCAGTGATGATTCCGCGCGGAAACCGTTTGTCAACAGTAATAATTTTTTCTTTGACTGACCGGGCCGGTTTAAGAGCATCAGGTTGTGATTCAGATACCGGAGGGTGCGGTTTTGGTGCGGGTTTTCCGGACATGCCTGCATCATCTTTGAACGAGGATATGATGATATCGTCCTTGACGAGAAAAACATTGGGGCGGCTGCTGAATGGTTTGAAAATCAGATGGTACGGGCCTGATTTGAATGAAACAGATATCAGCCGGTCGGCATCCGACATCATTTCGATCGTTTTGACAGTCAGTCCGCTGATTTCCGGGAAAAAAGATGCGGCATTGCGCATGGGTTTGCCGGTTCTTGAATCCAGAAAAAGAGCAGTACCCGGTGAAGAAGCGACAAAAGAGAGTTTGCCCGTTTCTTCCGGCGAAAGAAAGAAATCGATACGGTCTTTCTGAAATGAAATAACTTCGGTAATTTCCTTGTCCGAAATTTTGTATCTTAGTTCTGCAGCTAATGAATTAAGTGTATAAAAATTATTCATAGTTATTTATAAAGGCGTAGAAGCGTTTTCAACCTAAAAGAGGGCGTAAATATGAATTATCCTATTTTCAGTTCACTTGTCAACCAGATTGAAACCCGTCTGGCCAGTCGTTCTGTGCATGTGGACCAGTTTCGGTTATGGAATGAAGAGAAAATCAATGCGACCGGACTTGAGATAGGAATGGATTTATCAGACAGCTCACGGACAGTCAAGCGTGTAGTTGTGAATCTGGACTGGGACAAGTTCCGCGAGGCCAATCTGGCGAAAAACTTACCCGGCATGGAGAAGCATCCTTTGCTGAAAACGGATACATTCACGAAAAGCAACGTTTCCCCTTATATTGATGTTGAAACTATCTGGCACATTGACGAGCAGGTTTTGTATGACCGTCTGGACTCTGCAGTCGGGAACCGTCGGATTGAAGCGGCCAGTCAATGGATGGAGTTTATTAACAAGGAGTTATCAATAGTTCTGAATGACGGCAACCTGATTACCCGCTGGCATGTCGACATAGAAGGTGATATTCACGGAAGGTATGTCACCGATATGAGCCTCATATCCTACATGCAATACCATCTAGATCAGTTTTCATCACTGAATGACATTCATGCGTATCTGGAGCAGAATATACAGCTGATATTTCAGCGAACAGGCAAAATCATCAGGATTGCTTCCAGAACGGTAGAGAAAGCCGCCTGACCGCCGGAATTTTGTTAAGCTGAAAGATACAAGCGGTTTTAGTCTCAGAGTCAGTTATTAAAAAAGCAGGATTATCCTCACTGCACGGATAATCCTGCCTGATTGAAATAACGTCCGGGTATTATCTACCGCTTTTTGTGACGGTTTTTTCTGAGTCTCTTCTTTCTTTTGTGCTTTGCGATCTTAGCGCGTTTTCGTTTTTTTCCGCTTGGCATACGTATTCCTTTTTTGTTTCTGATTAATGAAAAAGTTCGTCATGATACCGGTCAAGATAACCCTGAACCACGCCTTCCCACTCTGATCCTTCTGCAAGAGCATGTGACCTGTTGAGAAAACCGACACTTTGATCGGTTTCGCCCATCTGGTGAAGCAGAACCCCGAGATTAAAATTGGCACGAATGTGATCGGGATGATCATCCAGCGCCTTCTGCAGAAGACGATACGATGATTCGGGTTCCAGCAGGGTCATATAGACCACAGATAAATCTGTCAGAATATCGGGATTATCGGGATCATTTTCACGGGCATTTTGGTACATTGTGCGGGCATTTGATGCAAGATGCTTTACTTTTTCGTCATCCTGTGCAGCCCGTGAGCTTTGAAGAAAAAACGTGCCGGCTTCTTTCCAGTCATCAGACTCACCGGTGAGTGAAGCCCGCTGATGAGCCCATTCCGCAGCCCGGTCATATTTTCCGGCTTCAGAGTAAATTCGGATAAGCTCTCCCATATAGGGCAACCGTGTTCTCTCCGATTCAAGAGTGTCCAGTGCACTGGTAACGTAAGCTACCCTCTCCTGATCCTCCTGGCCAAGTTCGGGGTTTGCCGGTGCCTCTTCATAACCGGAAGCACCTGCAAGTCCGGTATCCCTGGCGGGAGCATCATACCCGGAATCTGCCTCTCTGGAGTCCAGCCAGATAACAAAGGCCAAACCCCCGGCAGTTGCCAGGGCCACACTTAATAAGAACCAGCGATTGAACATGATCAGACTGCGTATTTATTATTCCCGAAAACCCGGCCATCTGCTGCAAGCATAAACCGGACATCTGCAAAAGATAAGGGAAAATGTCCAAAATACGTAACTGTCGTAAGCCTGATGCCGCTATTTGTTCAAGCTGTTGTTTACGGCCTGTTTGAAATCCCTGGAGACTTTGAGGACAGGAACATGCTGTTCAGGAACAGTTACCTCTTCATTGGTTTTCGGATTCCTGGCAATTCGTTTGGCACGCTTAACCACCTTGAAGCTGCCAAAACCGCGTAGCTCGATATTCTCGCCACGTTTCATTGATTCAATTACCGTATTAAGAAAACCGTTGACTACCGCTTCGGTCTCGATTTTAGTGATTCCCGTGTTGGCCGAAATTACTTCGACGATATCTGCCTTGGTCATATCTTTGTCTGTTTGGTTGGGTATATGGAATGTAATTAACTCGTGTTGCAAGACTTACGATAATTGTAACAAATTTTGCGGATGAGGGTTCCCGTTCCGCACAAATCTTTGAAAAAAAATTGGATAACCCTGGCCCAACCTTTTTAACTGTGAAGAAAAAGCCCTATAATTTTGTCATTGTCCGTCCATGCTAACCTGCAGTCCCTCTGAAAAACGAGTGCGGGTCCGGCCTTTTCTTTCATGTCCACGCACATAAATAACAAGGCATTATGGAGATTTTTGAAAAAATCATATACACCTTAGACGAACTGGTATGGAACACTCCGGAAATCATGCCGGTAATGGTCATTGCCCTTCTCAGTTTCGGATTATTCATCACCATCAGACTCGGTTTTATACAGGTCCGGAAATTCCGCCACGGATTGCGGGTCCTCTCCGGGCGGTATCACGATCCCAATGACACCGGAGATGTCAATCATTTTCAGGCACTGAGTACGGCGCTTTCAGCAACGGTTGGCATTGGCAATATCGCCGGAGTTGCCCTTGCCATCCACTTCGGAGGGCCGGGAGCGCTGTTCTGGATGTGGCTGACTGCGGTTTTCGGGATGGCCATCAAGTATGCCGAATGTACACTGGGTACCATTTACAGGCGGACCAATCCAGACGGTTCTGTTTCAGGCGGGCCGATGTATTATATTGAGCGTGGACTGGGTAAAAAATGGAAGTGGCTCGCGGTCTGTTTTGCCACTTTTGCCGTGATCTGCTCCTTTCTCACCGGTAATGGAGTTCAGGCCAATACCGTCGCTGACACTATGGACAGCGCCTTCGGAATTCCAAAGGTATTTACCGGCCTGTTCACGGCAACGATGGTAGGACTGGTCATCATCGGCGGAATCAAACGGATTGGCACTGTCACCGCCCGGCTTGTGCCTGTAATGGCCCTGCTCTACATCATGGGTGCCATCATCATTCTGATTATTCACCATGCGCAGCTCATTCCTTCCATAGTGCTCATTTTCACATCCGCCTTTTCTCCGGAGGCCGGCGCTTTTGGCATTGGCTCAGGTGCTTTCATGATGACTTTTGTCTGGGGAATCAGGAGAGGATTGTTTTCCAACGAAGCGGGTCAGGGCTCCGCTCCGATTGCCCATTCGGCGTCCAAGACAGACCAGCCGGTGCGGGTCGGTGTTGTGGCTTTGATGGAGCCATTTATTGATACTCTGGTCATTTGCACGATGACAGGACTTGTCATTATCACCACCGGTTCATGGGATTCGCATCATCCGGCCCATCTCAATCTGAATCATCAGGAGATTACCTACATCAACCCGGATGATCAGGATACGGAGCCGGAATATCTGGAGATCACCATTGAATCCGGGCTTCCGGTAGATGGCGAAATGCATTACTACGGTTTCCCTGTCGACACCATATTCACCGATGAATCACGGACGCGCCTGTTTTACGGCCGGATTGAAGTGCAGGAAGGCATAGCCGTGGCCTATGATGCTGATGACGTGCCGCAAAGCCATGTGCACAGCGGTGTTATAGAAAATGGGGCACCGCTGACTGCCGCTGCGTTTGAGCGCGGACTGGCTCCGCTTTTCCCCGGCGGACAATATCTTGTTACGCTTGCCGTCCTGCTTTTTGCCATCTCCACTTCCATCAGCTGGAGTTATTACGGAGACCGCTCCATTCAGTATCTTTTCGGGGACCGCTCCATTTTTTATTATCGTGTGATGTATCTGATAATGCACTTTGCCGGAGCGATGGTAACCCTTGGTCTGGTGTGGACATTCGGAGACATCATGTTAGGTCTGATGACATTCCCCAACCTTATCGCACTTTTCGCATTATCGGGGGTAGTCTACAAGGCGACAAAAACCTATTTTGATAATCCGGAGATGTAGCCTGCCTCCGGTTTTTCCATCAATAACTCATTCATTCACTTTTGTACCAAAATCATTCCAATTATTTATGACGTTCAAAAACGTAACACTGGTTGATCATCCGGTGGTTGCCCGGGATCTGACTGTACTTCGAAACTGTGAAACCCCTCCCCCCGTTTTCCGGTCAGCCTTGAGCAGAATTGCCATCATACTGGCCTACAACTCTTTAAAAGGGCTCCCCTTGAAAAAAGTTGAAGTCGAAACGCCCATCCAGAAAACCGACGGATATGAAATTGACACTGATGTTGTCGTGGTGTCGATACTGAGGGCCGGACTGGGCCTGGTCGATGCCGTCATGCAGTTTATCCCTGAGGCAAAAATCGGACATCTGGGTATGTATCGTGACGAAATCACGCATCAGCCGGTCGATTACTACTCCAAGATTCCTGAAAATATCAAACAGGCCCAGGTGCTGCTGGTTGATCCGATGCTCGCAACCGGAGGCAGTGCAACCGATTCCATCACCTTTCTCAAGCGCAAGGGAGCCAAAAATATCCGCTTCATGTGCCTCATCTCTGCCCCGGAAGGAATAAAGCGGGTTCAGGATGAGCATCCCGATATTTCCATAATTACGGCCGCCATTGATGAGCGGCTGAATGATGATGCATTTATCGTTCCGGGACTCGGGGATGCCGGTGACAGAATATTTGGTACCATCTGACCCGTTATGGTAGTAAATGTTCACTCCACTTTTGTGTTAAATCCCGCAGCGTGACTACCAATTACAGACATATTGTGCCGGTTCTGCTTATTTCCGTGCTGGCAGGATGGGCGGCCGGGTGTACCGATCTTTCCGATTATGACCGTGAACGGATGGAAGATGCCATCTCAGACTCGCTGTTGTCTGTTACCGAATCACGTACGATCAACATGGATCTGATTGAAGACGGACACCGGATAGTATCGGTACACTCCCCCTATGCGCTTACATTCACACGTGACGGCGAAACCGAGACCGAACTGCAGGATTCTGTCCACGTAACCGTCCTGGATACACTTGGGGGCGTGAAAACTACCGTTGTCAGCAAATCGGCACGATATCTCGGAAGAAAATCCGAATTTCATTTCAAAGATGATGTTGTTGTTGAAACTGACGAAGGGAGGCGGCTTTTCACCGATTACCTGGAATGGTCTCAGCGCGATCAGACGATCCACAGTCCCGATTTTGTAATCATTGTGACCCGGTCAGACAGCATAACCGGATACGGACTGGACGGCACCGATGACCTGCAGGATTACCGGCTTTCAGAAGTCACCGGTGAATTTGAACTGGAATCCAGCCCTGCCTCTGCCTCTGACTCTGATGCCGATTCCGATTCCGAATCTGCCTATGAAACTGACTGAGAATGATGGCCATTACTTAACACTGAATTTCTGCAATTATTCATGAATACATTTTCCGCACATCGAATTTCCGGCCTCATACCGGCACTGCTGCTGGCGGTGATGATCGCTTTGCTGCCCGGCCCGCATGCCGAAACGGCAGAAGCCCAGAACCGGGTCCGTATTCTGCAATCAGACCAGCTGGAAGGAGTTACCACAGAAGATGGCAGGATCAGAAAACTCACGGGAAATGTTAAGCTCCAAACCGACGACTTCACCATAGTCTGTGACAGTGCCATGCAGTATCTGGATCTCGATGAGCTCCGCGCTTTCGGCAATATTGAAATCGAGTCCGACCGTGAGCGCATCTGGTCTGACAAGGCCACGTACGATCTGGATTCTGAAATCACTCATTTCGAGGGCCGTGTCATAATGCAGTCGGAAAACGCCTTGCTGTTCAGTCAGGAAGTTTTCTACAGCTTCGCCACTGAAATCGCCCTTTTCCCGGAATATCTGCGCCTGGAGGATGAACGCGGGGTACTTGTGGCCGACTCAGGCTACTACTACAATGCTCTGGACAGTGCCATTTTCAGGGGAAACGTGCAGGTGGCCGATTCGCTGCAATACATTGAAGCAGACAGCATGTTCACCAACCGGGCGGACGAGTATTACGAGCTGCATGGCCGGGTATTTCTGGATGACCTGGAACACCGGACACGACTCATGGGTCAGTTTGTGCTTTCCGACTCTACCGGTTACCGCCGCGTTGAGGGCGGAAGCAGGATGCGGCGGATCAATGAAGAGCAGACCGACACCACCTTCCAGTGGTCAGAGTGGATGGAGGTCCACCAGAAAGATACGATCAACACCTTCACAGCCTATGAAAATGTCCATATATGGTCAGATTCATACAGCAGCCTGTCAGACACGGCTGATTATGATGACCTGACTGAAAAGTTCATCCTGACAGGCAATCCCAGGCTTTGGTACGATGAAATGCAGTTGTCCGGCCCTTACATTCTGATTCAGGTGGAGGATGACAGTGTGCGATATCTGAGGGGCCACGACCGGCCCTTTGCCGTACAGCGTGATACAGCCATTGACCGCCTCAATCAGATTACCGGGGATACACTCTACATTGAGTTTCAGGAGGGAACGGTATCGTTTATGGATGTCTTTCCCCAGGGAAATGTCCTGTACTTTGTCAAGGACTCAGACGGCAATCCTGACGGTGCCATCGAGATGACGGCTGATTTTATAAAACTGCTTTTCGGAGGCGGCGAGCTTGACGATGTTATTGCAAGGCGCAATGTAGACGGCACATTCCATCCGGAAAACCCCGATGTGGAAAACAAGAGGATAGACGGTTTTGTGTGGGAACCGGAGCTGCGTCCGCAGCGTCCCGATGAACCCATGGAGCCCCGTCTCCCTCCCATCCCGGGTGGGCGGCCATTTGAGCTGCCTGACCGCTATCCCGGAGAGAATGGAGTTAGAAACAATGCTGCAGAGCGCGAAACTGAACCGGCGTCCCGATAATCAGGCCGACTCTTCCATCTCTGCGGTTTCTTTCATAATGCGTTCCTGGATTTCGTGCGGAACCGGTCCGTACTCATGGAACGTCCGGGTATGAGTCGCCCGGCCCTGTGTCATGGAGCGCAGATGGGTGGCGTAACGATACAGTTCCGCAAGCGGTACCAGGGCTTTCACCTTCTGAAATGTTCCTTCCGAGTCCATGCCCTGGACCTGGCCGCGGCGAGTTGAAAGATCACTCATCACATCGCCCATAAACTCTGCCGGTACAGTCACTTCCACTTCATATACCGGCTCCAGCAGCTGCGGTTTCGCTTCCAGGAATCCTTTTTTGAAAGCCATCAGGGAAGCTGTTTTGAATGCCGCCTCGTTGGAGTCTACCGTGTGCATGGATCCGTCATAAACAGAAACCCTTACATCACGGGCGCGGCATCCCGAAAGCGGTCCGTTTTCCATTTTTTCCATAACTCCCTTCAGGATGGCCGGCATAAAACGGGCATCGATCACACCTCCGACGATACAGTTCTGGAAAATCAGCTTTCCGCCCCATTCGAGGTCAATTTCCTGGGTGTCCCTGACCGATACATCGGGAGTCGGCGGCATGCCCTCTTCGTAGGGTTCCAGATAGAGATATACTTCACCGTACTGACCTGCACCACCGGACTGTTTTTTGTGGCGGTATTGCGCCTTAACCGGTTTTGTGATGGTTTCACGATACGGAATCCCCGGTTCATAGAATTCAGGATTCAGCTTGAAGCGGTTTTCAAGCATGTTCTTGACAACATTCAGGTGCTCTTCTCCTTGTCCGCTCAGAATAATCTGATTAAGCTCCATGCTGTTTTCAACATGCAGTGAAGGATCCTCGCGCTGAATCTGGTTCAGTGCGGATCCAATCTTCTCCTCTTCTCCTTTTTCTTTGGAACGGACGGCCATTCTCTCGGTAGGCTCAGGATAGTTGACTTTTGAAATTCCGATATCAAGACTTTTGTCACGCAGAGTATCTCCGACATTGCCATCTTTAAGCTTCACAACAGCGCCAATATCACCGGCTTGTACTTCCTGAATGTCCACCCGTTTACCGCCCTGTGTCAGAAACAGGTTACCCAGACGGTTGGTCGAGCCTTTGGAGTGGTTGATCATGTCTGTGCCGGCCTTAAGCGTACCGCCATACACCTTGAAAAACGTCAGGTCACCGACATGCTCCTCTGAAATGGTTTTAAAAAGAAATGCCAGCGGCTTTTGTTCGGTATCGATGGTGAGCTCATTTCCGCTGTCATCGGTGTCGGGATTGGCTTCAAGAGGATTCGGAAGGACATTGTCGATGAATCCCATCACACGGCCGGAGCCCATATTTTGTTCGGCTGACAGGCAGAACATCGGAAATATCTGGCGGTTCATGATGGACTTTTTAAGTCCTTCCACCATTTCGTCTTCATCGAGGTGTCCTTTTTCAAAATAGAGATCCATGAGCGATTCGTCGTTTTCGGCGATGGACTCTACAAGATCGTTGTGCTGAAGATCGGCCTGGCTTTTCTGTGAATCTGCGATGGGCAGCTTGTCCGGTTTCCCGCCGCCTTCGGCAAATTCGTACATCTGCATTTTCAGGACATCAATGATGGTGTTAAAGCTTTCGCCCTCTTCGTACGGATACTGAACCGGTACCACTTCCCTTCCGAACCGCTCCTTGCAGAGATCCAGTACAGCCTGATAGTTGGAATTCGGATGGTCTATTTTATTTACTATGAAAAACGCCGGTTTGTTCATATCGGCGACGATGTTCCAGAGCACTTCGGTTCCTACTTCCACCCCGTGTTCGGCATCCAGTACGAAGACGGCTGCGTCGGCTACTTTGAGTGCATTGACAACTTCACCGACATAATCGGCGGTACCCGGTGTGTCAATCAGATTGATTTTGGTTCCTCTCCAGTCGAGGTGCATGAATGAGCTGAATACCGACTTCTGTTTTTCCTTTTCGATGGGGTGATAATCAGAGACCGTATTGCCTTCCTCTACACTCCCTCGCCTTTTCGTGGTACCTGATTCAAAAAGCATGGTCTCTGCGAGGGTGGTTTTGCCGGAACCGGAATGCCCCAGCAGAGCGATATTTCTGATTTTGTTTGGCTTATACACATTCATGGGCTATACTCCATTTGAGTTAACGTCGCTTGTTCATCATTTCAGACGAATTGTCAATAATTTCATTTTAATCTGATCGCCTGGTATAATTATTTTAAGTAATCACAGACATGTAACATGTCAAAGTAACTTTTTGGGAACCTTTTGGCAATAAGAAGCAGCAAGCAAATGCAATGAAACGGATACTAATTCTTCACACCGGCGGCACCATAACGATGCAACTCCATGAAAGTAAAAAAGATGGAGAAAGCGGTGAGTCATCCTTCAACCTGAATTATTTTGACGAACAGGTGCCCGGTTTGCAGGAAATTGCCCATGTGGAGTCACAAACGCTGTTTCTGGAAGACAGTGCAAATATGACTCCGTCGATGTGGGTCCAGCTGGCACAGGCCATTGCCAAAAGGTACGATGAGTTTGACGGGTTCGTCGTTCTTCACGGGACCGACACCATGGCCTGGACGGCGTCGGCCCTCTCTTTCTGCTTCCGCAATCTGACAAAACCTGTCGTATTTACAGGCAGTCAGGTTCCGTTGAGCAACCGGCGGACAGATGCCCGGCGAAATCTGATCAATTCCGTGGAACTGGCCACACTGTATATGCCTGAGGTCTGTATCTGCTTTAATGACCGTGTGTACCGCGGCAACCGTGCTACAAAACTGAGCATTGGTGATTTCGATGCCTTTGCAACACCCAACTATCCGACCCTGGCAGAGTTTGGTGTCAGACTGAGCATCACAGAACAATACCGCCCTGCATCGGGTACTTTCTGGGCCGGTCCGGGCTTTAATCCATCCCTCCGTCTGATTACCATGTATCCCGGAATGAACAGCAGGGATGTCGTGCCAAAGAATTCAGATAGTGCACGTGCCCTTGTTATCGAGGCTTATGGCAGCGGCAATCTTCCGTCCGGCAAAAACCATACGTTTATTCAGGATATTGACCGCTACATTTCCGCGGGTGGTATAGTTGTCATTACCTCCCAGTCAATTTATGATGATGTGGATCTGGACAAATACGAGGGCGGACGCAGGGTGCGTGATATAGGCGCGCTGGGTGCCGGTGACATGACAACCGAAGCATGCGTCACGAAAATGATGTATCTTCTTGATCATTACCATGATATTCATGTGATCCGCGAGCAGTTTCGTGAAAACCTTGCCGGAGAGCGCACACACTGACATACTGACATCAGAATTTCAACCGCCGACCCAAACAACCGACCATGTATTTTGTTTTTGATATTGAATCCATTCCGGATATACCGCTTCTGAGATCGTTGATCGACAATCCGCCGGAGGATGACAAAACGCTGCTTGAACTGGCCGGCGAAGAGTTTGGCCGGGGGAAATCCGGATTTCTGCCCCCCATGTATCACCAAATGGTCTCCTGGGTCGGGCTCTGGGTTACATCCGGCGGTGAGCCAAAGCAAAAAGTGGCATGGAGCGGGAAAAATGAGCGGGAAGGGTTGCTTTCACTTGTTGACTCGCTCACCACCTACAAGGATTTTGGTGTGATTCACCACAACGGCAAGGGATTTGACCTGCCCCTGATCAATTACCGGGCACTGAAACACGGACTTCAGCTACCGTCGCGGCTGAACGCCCATGACATCCGTTACCGGTTCAGCAAGCAGAACGTGGATCTTATGGATGAGTTCAGCAACTTCGGAGCCAGCAGCTATCCCAGGCTCAAGCATATAGGTGCGCTGGTCGGCATACCTCTGAAAGTGACAGGGGAAGGCGATGAGGTGCTCGAAATGTATCAAAATGGTGAACTTGACCGGATCGAACACTACTGTTATGAAGATGTGATGGCAACCTATCTGATTTGGCTCCATCTTCAATATACATGCAATTCTCTCAATGAAAGTGACTTTCAGAATCTGCGAAGGCGCGCTCTGAGCAAACTGGAAGAAATCCAGAATGAAGCAACCTGACCCACCCTGCAACTATTATCAATGATATAAACAGATCTATGAACAGAAACATCATACCATTTTACTCATCCTTGCTGCATGTTATTTCTGTAATAGTGATTGCGGTTTTGACTTTCGGCCCGATGACGGCGGTGTCCGCAATCTTGCCGGATACAAGCGAACAGGACCAGGAGCGTCCGCTCATCAAAGAGATGCTGCATCTGGGACCGGTTAATTATTTCAGCCCGGTCTTCCATGATGATCCTGCCATTGACGGAAGCAAATGGGATGCAACTGAAATACTGTTATCCGATCTGATGGATTACGATGAGTGGCAGCCCCGGGAAGGGTTGCCCGTAGCCTGGTCGGATGGCCAGCATCCCGAATGGACAGCACATACACTTGCAGACAGTATTCTTGTTCTGCCGGGTGCTACAAAAGAGCATCACAACATCAGCTGGTCTGCAGTGTATTTGTCCAACGACCGTTTCATGCCCGCATCCATCACGCTCAAAAGTGAAGGCATGATCCGTGCTTTCTTAAACGGAGAAGAGATTGCAGTAAAAAATCATACTGATACAGAAGACGGCGCCGAAGCCGGATCGGTGAACGCAAATGTCAACTTGCGTCAGGGAACTCAGCTGCTTCTGGTGAAAACCATGCATCCGGCCGCTGAAAACAGTTCCGGTTCCGAAGAAGAGCTGCCGGACTGGACGCTTGAGGTTCAAGTGGATGCCGGTGAGCATCAGCATCGTATTGCATCCGTTATAGTTCCGGAACGCCATGTAATGCAGCGGGACCTGTCGAACGCACCGCGTCCGGCCGGAGTTTCGGTCAGCCCGGATGGTGACCTTGCCGCTGTTCATGTCCGGCGCGACCTCCCTCCTGACGGCACACCCGAGACGCATATCGACATCCGGAATATTCCTGAAGGCACCATCAGGCACCGGTTTGCCGGCGGTATGGATATCACGGGAATGCAATGGCTCCCGGAGGGGCTCAGGTTCAGCTATACCGAAGCAGGAAATGATGGTACCAATTTGTGGGTGATCGATCTTGAAACCGGTGAAAAAGAGCGCATACTTAAAGATGTTGAAGATTTTGCCGGTTACCGCTGGTCTCCTGATGCTTCCTATGTCATATACAGCGTCACTGAAAAACATGACCCTGGACGGGATGGCGTCATTCACTACCGGGGGTTGCAGGACCGGCGCCCGGGCTACCACGACCGCAGCTTTCTCTACAAGCTGAATGTCGAACAGGGATCTACAAGGCGTCTCACCGCCGGACTTCTTTCCACTACCCTCAACAGCATCCATCCTGACGGGAAAAAAATCCTCTTTTCGCGCAATCACGAGGTGTATGATGAACGTCCTTACGGTGAGACTGAATATATCATCCTTGATCTGCAAACGATGCAGACCGACTCCCTTTTCACTGTAAAATTTGCCGGATCAGGCCAGTTTTCACCGGATGGTGACCGGATCCTGATTACCGGCGGGCCAGGCACTTTTGGCGATGAAGGTGTGAACATTCCTGACACCCTCCTGCCCAACGATTATGACACCCAGGCCTATCTGTATGATCTGGAAAGTCGCGAAATTACATCCATAACACGGGATTTTGATCCGGAAATCACAGGTGCTTCCTGGGATGAGACCGGTCGGTATATCTATTTCACGGTAACCGAAAAATCGTACAGAAATCTGTATCGTTACGATACAAGACGCGAGCGGTTCCGTCTGTATGATACCGGTCCGGATGTGGCCGGATCTCTGGACCTGGCCGAAAACAAGGCTGTCGGAGTGTTTACCGGTTCGGGTGCTTCGGACACTCCGAAAGCATGGACCATTGACTTTACAGACCGGAGTCCGTCAGCCACGGTTCTGTACGATCCCGGAGCAGAGGCCTATCAGCATGTGGCATTCGGTGATGTCCGGGAGTGGACCTTTACCAACAAGTGGGATGAAGAAATCGACGGGCATGTTTATTATCCGCCGGATTTTGACGAAGACAAGGAATATCCCGTCATCGTTTACTACTATGGCGGAACTACGCCGGTTACCCGGGCATTTGCCGGACGCTATCCCAAGGAGCTCTACGCTGCCAAAGGATATCTGGTGTATGTCCTGCAGCCCAGCGGGGCAACCGGGTTCGGCCAGGAGTTTTCGGCGCGGCATGTCAATGACTGGGGTGAAATTGCAGGAGAGGAGATTATCACAGGCGTTGCGGCATTCCTGGATGATCATGCCTATGCCGACCGTGAGCGTGTCGGCGCCATGGGCGCTTCTTACGGCGGTTTTATGACCATGTATCTTCTGACACAAACCGACCTTTTTGCCGCGGCCGTTTCGCATGCCGGAATCAGTAATCTGGCCAGCTACTGGGGCGAAGGATTCTGGGGTTACCAATACAGTGGTGTAGCCACTGCCAACAGCTTCCCCTGGAACCGGCAGGATATATATGTCAACCGAAGTCCGGTCTTCCAGGCTGATGACATACATACTCCGCTGATGCTGGTAACCGGGATGTCAGACACTAATGTCCCGCCCGGTGAAAGCCTTCAGATGTTCACAGCGCTGAAGCTGCTCGATCGGGACGTTGCATTCATAGCCGTCAAGGATCAGGATCACCACATACTCGATTACAAAAAGTTTATCCGGTGGAAAGAGGCCATTATTTCATGGTTCGACAAATGGCTCAAGGATGAACCGGAGTGGTGGAAAGAAAATAAAAGCGATTTTGAGTAAACCGTAACAAAAATGACCAGGTTCGATATGAAAAAATGGATTACTGCTGCCATTGTTTTGATACTGTTTGTTCCATTCAGCCAAAGTAAGGCGCAGATCGGAGAAAACCTCACCGACTGGAGTATCGACCTTTCCGGAGGTCCCACATTTGGTCAGTTTACCTTTGATTCCAGGGTCACTGCCCAGGGCGCACTGGGCGTCCGTTATGCGGTTAATCCTGTGTTTTCCCTCTATGGGCATGCCGGCATCGGACGTTTCAAGGCCGATGATGCAATTATGGATGAATCCGGTTTCACCAATAATTACTACACCGTCGGACTGGGCGGCCGGGCCAATCTGCTGCGCATGGTCACCGGGGTGAACAGAGTCACAGAGCAGTTTGGTGTGTACGGACTGGCGGGATTGGGACTGATCCGAAACAGTGTCGATGTGGCCGACACAGACATCCCCGGTTTCCCGGGCAGAAACTTTTCAGGCAATGCCATGCTTTACCGTCTCGGAGGCGGGCTGACATACCGCATCAGTCGCAGAGTGGATGTTTTTATGCAGGTGGATCTTAACCATTCCGACAGTGACCTTCTTGACGGGTATGAGCGCGCTCCCGGCAGCGGATCTACAGGCCTGCTGAGCGGCGGCGATTCCTATATAAACACAAGCGCCGGAATTTCACTTAAACTTGGCAGAAGCTCGGTCCGGCATACGGAATGGCAGCGACAGGATCACCGGACTACGCACTTGACTTATGACATGGATGACCGTCTTCAGCAGCTGGAGCAGGAACAGGAGCTTGCTGACGTTGCCATGGAAACCATAAACGAGCGGCTGCTGTCGCTGAGTTCATCCCTTAACGACATCACCAATCAGTTGAACACCGTTTACAACCAGCAGTTCATGAGACAGTACGACCAGATCGACAGCCTGGCAATCCGCATCAATGTGCTGGAAGAAAAACTTGAGGATTTGTCAGATGAAATACCTGAAGCGCAAGCCAATACAGGTGATGAAACAACATTTTTCATTGTGGCCGGTGTGTTTGAAAGCCGGCAAAACGCGGAGCTTCTTCTGGAAGATGTGCGTGCCGAGGGATTTGGAAATGCGCAGATTGTTCAGGATCAGGTAAACAATTTCAATGTAGTTACTTACAGTCAGCATTCCACGCGCAGCAGCGCGAATGAAGAGCTTAACCGAATCCGAAGCAATGTCAATCCGGATTCATGGATTTATGTGAAGTGACCGGTTGATTCGGGTTGGTCAGGTTTGACGTGGCGTTTCGGTGAAATCTGTCTCAAGACGGTAAATGAGACCGGAAATCTGTCGGGCAATTTGCGAAGCTGATGCGCAGCGCCCTTTCTCCGGGTTTTGTGCTGTTGATGCAAGCGTTTCACTCACACATGTCTGAACGGTATTCATTATAGTTACCGGTTCATATCGTTTATTTACGAGAAGTGATGAAATACCGGCAAGAGTGCGTTGCAACTGATTTCTGCTGATTTCCGGCTGGCCAGTTTCACCATTCAGGTTTTTTTTAAGGTCATGAACAGCGAATTCTGTTTCTGAAATACTGCCTTTTTCTGCACAGAGCTGCATGGAAACGGTATAACCGCTGATTTCTTCGGACCGGTCAATGTAAAATCGGGGTGATCTGCCATAATTCCACTCCCAGCTGGTGTAACGGTTCCTGCGAAGTGATTCCACCTCCCTGTTGTCCGCTTCTCCCGGCGTCCATGCGTCTTGCAGTCCGGACCTGCCTGTCAGTCCTTCCGTCAGATAAGTACGGAATTCAGAAATATCCATCTGCTGATCAAGAAAACCGCTGATATTTGCTACCCGGCTTCGCACAGATTTATGACTTCGGGAATGCACATCTTTATTTTGCACGGTCAGCAGCTCATCCAGCTGATCAAGCGGGGCATCAAAAAGCAGGGTGCCGTGGCTGATCATTCTTCCCCTGGAAGAAAACTGGGCACTGCCGGAAATTTTACGTCCGTCCGCGAGGATATCATTACGGTCGTTCATTTCTGCCGGCACTCCAAGCTGCCGGAGCAGCTGCACAACCGGTTCGTTGAAAAAACGAAAGTTATGGAGGCGATCCGTTTTATAGTCGGTAATAAAGCTGAAGTTCAGATTGCCGGGATGGTGAAATACGGTTCCTCCGCCGGAAATTCTTCTGAGCACAGGGATATTATTTCGGTAAGCGAAGCCAAGATTAATCTCTTCCAGCGGATTCTGATTTCTGCCCAGGACGACAGAGGCCTCGTTGCAATAGAGCATCATGTAGTTCCTGTCCGCCAGATTGCGAAGCGCGTATTCCTCAAGAGCCAGATTGGCATCCGGGGCGGTCTGATGGTTATTAAAAATATAAGTCCAGTCGTGAATCATTAAAATGATCAAAGGTCAGGGTGACGCAAGGCAAGTATATCCAGCAGATGTGGTATGTGTAAAGATAACAAACTGCTGAATTACACTGATAGCAACACAAAGATAATTTTTTTGTAACAGTAGCATCATATTAGAATTGTTTCTTTCAGAAAAAACATTATGAAAGTGAATAATCAAAAGAAACGACGGGAAGCAGATCTGATTATCATATCTGATGTTCACCTTGGTTCATACGGATGCCATTCTGAAGAACTGGTAAAATACCTGAAAAGTGTCCGACCCAAAACACTGGTACTAAACGGGGATCTGCTGGATATCTGGCAATTCAAGAAATACTACTGGCCGGAAACTCACATGGAGGTTCTCAAGTGTATACTGGGCATGCTGAGCAACGGGACATCGGTTTATTATCTGACCGGCAATCATGATGAAATGCTCAGGAAGTTTTCACCTTTCGGCCTGGGCAATTTTCAGCTGCTTGACAAACTGGTGCTGAATATTGACGGTAAGAAAGCCTGGATTTTTCACGGCGATGTTTTTGATGTGACCATGCACTATTCAAAATTCGTAGCCAAACTCGGAGGCAAGGGCTATAATTTTCTGATTTTACTTAATAAGTGGGTCAATGCCGTATGGATGCGAATGGGACACGAACGCATGTCATTCTCACGCCGTATCAAGAACGGAGTAAAATCGGCCGTGAAATTTGTAAGCAATTTTGAGATGACTGCTTCTGACCTGGCCATAGAAAAGGGTTACGACTATGTGATATGCGGCCATATCCACAGACCCAACATCAAAAAAATAACCAACAGCAATGGCTCTGTTATCTATATGAACTCAGGAGACTGGGTTGAACATTTGAGTGCGCTTGAGTACAAAGATGGTAAATGGTCTGTTTATCAGCACATGTCGGATGTGGTGTTTGATGATATACCGGACAGTTTTGGCATTTTTGATGATTCGTTGGTAAGTGAAACGCTGCATACTTCCAACGGGCAAGTATATCAGGAGCTGCAATGAAGTTGCTTTACGGAATTCAGGGCACGGGAAATGGCCATATCAGCAGAGCCCGCACTTTTTTACCGGAGTTCAGAAAACATGCGGAAGTTGATATTCTGATCAGCGGTCATTCGTATGATTGTATTCCAGGTGAACAGCCTGATTACAATCTGAAGGGTCTGAGTTACGCTTTCGGTAAAAACGGAGGAATTGATTTTCTGAAAAGCATTTACAGATTGCGGCCGTTGCGGTTCCTGCAAGACATACACTCGCTGGATACCCAGAAATATGATTTGGTGATAAGTGATTTTGAACCAATCAGTGCCTGGTCAGCACGCCGGGCTGGTATACCGAGTGTTGGTCTGAGCCATCAGGCCTCGTTCTTATCAGACCTGACTCCCCGGCCAAAGAAGCGAAGCATTGCAGGAGAAGCCATTTTTTCCTGGTATGCTCCGTGTGATTACCCGGCAGGTTTTCATTACCTCAGTTATGAAGATTTCATATACCCTCCTGTAATACGTGAAGAGATACGCAATCTGCGACTCAACTTGCATTCTGTACCCCAAAAAAAATTGTATGAAAGAGAGCATGCCACGGTTTATTTACCGGCGTATCACGAATCTGTTCTGATGAAATACCTGAAAAATATCACTGATATTGACTGGCACGTTTTTTCGAAAACCGCTGATCAACCGGGTACGTATGGGCACATTCATGTGTATCCGGTCTCAGAGGATGGGTATCTGAATAGTTTAAGTTCAGCATCATATGTACTTTGCGGTGCCGGGTTTGAAGCACCATCAGAAGCGATCTATCTCGGTATCCCATTGCTGGTTATACCTATGCGCGGACAATACGAGCAATGGTGCAATGCAGCAGCCCTGCAAAAAATGGGAGTGCCCGTAATAGAATATATCGGCGACAGGTTTTGTCGTCAGCTTTCAAACTGGTTGTCAACTGCACTGTCTTTGCGGATTCGCTTTCCTGATCTGACCGGGGAAATTGCAGAAAACGTATTAGACCGGTATGGTTCGGTCAAACACGTGCGTCCTGCCTGACAACCCGAATTTCCGCTTCCGGCAGTCCTGGGTAATCTTAATTCAAACTGGCGAATAATCCCGTGTCTGCGTACATTCGAGATATGTTTGGCAGCAGAAACAAAACAAAAGAATGCCCCTCGTGCGCAATGGAGGTTTCACGGGATGAGGAGGAGTGCCGCTATTGCCACTATGAGTTTCCGCCTGAACAGAAAGGAACCATGGCCATGGCATGGGCATTTATCATTCTGATCATTATCTGGCTGATTACCCGTTTCTGATGCCGGTTCGGTGATGAGCAGCCGCCCATCATCTGACAGCAAGGATCACTCCGAAAACTGACCCGTATTGAACTCCTGTCCGGAAGTCGTGTTTTTCATCATCCGTATGTAGAATGCGATCATTTCGCCAAAGTTCTCGATGCCGATTCGCTCGTCGGTGCCGTGAATGCGCCCCGCATCGTCCGGACGGGCACGGATCGGGCGGAAACGAAGCAGGTTTTCAGTCACTTCCGGGAAGTGCCGTGCATCTGTGGCTGCAAGGAACATGGATGGCGCTACAGGGATTCCGGGGAAAATCTCGTGGATCGTATGTTTCATGGCCTGAAATGATTCCGAAGATGTCGGTGTGATGGGAGACGGCTCCCGGGCACCTTCCATCACCCGAATCTCAATATCATCATTGACAATGGTTTCCCTGACGTAATCCAGCACATCCTGAACGCTGTCATCCGGATGAATCCGGAAATTAACCACAGCGCGTGCTGTCTGCGGAAGGACATTTTCCTTGACTCCCGCGTGGAACATGGTCGGGGCCGTTGTGGTTCGCAGTGCGGCGTTGGTATGCGGGATATAACCAAGCCTCTCCTCGACCATCCCGCCGAACAGCCACAAATTAGCCAGGGCAAGTCTGTAGGCTAACGGAAGATCCGGTGCCAGAGGCTCAAACGTTTCCCGCAGCAGTCCGGCAAAACGCCCGGTCATGGGATTTTCCTTGAGATTTTTAATAGCCGAGCTCAAAACGCCGATGGTTGTCAGTCTGGGAGGCATGGAAGAGTGACCTCCTTCCTTTTGAATATTCAGCTCAACACTGACATATCCTTTTTCGGCAACACCGATCATGGCTATTGGGTGTTCCAGTCCTTCCATAATCTCCTGGGCAACCGGCATTCCTTCATCGGCAACAAATGCGATGTCGGTTTCGCGCTCGAGCATGAGGTCAGCCACTTTTCTTGCTCCCATGCGGCCACCGATTTCCTCGTCATGGTTGAGGGCAACGTACATGGTCCGCCCGGGCTGATATCCCTTCGCTATCAGGTAGTCCAGCGCTTCGAGGTAGGAAAAAATGCCGCTTTTGTCGTCAATGGCCCCGCGTCCCCAGACAAATCCGTCAGAAATGTTTCCGCTGAAGGGCGGATGGGTCCAGTCGTCTTCCGTCCCGGGTTCCACCGGAACCACATCATAATGTCCCTGAAACATGGCGGCGGGCAGGTCCGGGTCGGTACCTTCCCATTTAAAGAGAAGCGTGTAGCCGTTTACCCGTTCGCGCTCAAGGGTGTTGTGCACTTCCGGATATTCATCCTCGAGGAAATCAATGAACCTGTCGAACTCCGGCCGGTACAAAAATGTGAGCTCCTGTGTTGATACTGTCCTGAATTGCAATGCCTGTGATAAACGTTCAACTGCTCTGTCCAGGTCAATGTCATCATATGTAACCTGATCGACTTCCGGAATATCGTGGCTCAGCTGCATTGCCCGGTAAAATACAATTGCAGCAACGGCAATAAGTACGATCAGGATACCTGTAACTGAACGAACCAGAATGCGTTTTGTCATGACAACATCATTTAAATATGCAGGAGTCTGTCTTAAGTGCATGTTCAACGGAACTGGTCATCTTCGACTGAATAATTTTGACGCAGTACCGGTAATCAGATAAATCACTCAGGATTTATTGTCCTTGTTGCTTCCGCTGTTTTTCTCAGATGTCCAGGAGGCCTCAGACTGATTTTCGTTATTTTCAGATTCATCGTCGCTTTCATTATCAGCGTTATCTTCATCAGATTTGATCTGTCCGTCGGTCTTCCCATCACGGGCTGACTGGTCTGAAGATTTTGTCACGGAAGTTTCTTCGGAACGGTCATCCTTTTTATCTCTTCCCGATCCGTTTTGTCCTCCGATGCTTCCGGCGACCGTTGTTTTGGCAGGTGCTTTCGGCTTTTTGCCTACAAGTTTGAGTATTTCGTCTCCGTAGACCTCTTCGCGGTCCAGAAGCATTTCTGCCAGGGTGTCAAAGGCTTTTTTGTGCTTTTTCAGCAATTCTTCAGCGCGGTTATAAGCCTCTTCCAAAATCGCATTAACTGCCTTGTCAGCCTCACGTGCCGTTTCATCACTGTACTCTCTCTGAGAACCCATTTGCTCACCAAGAAATACTTCTTCGCGCTGGCCGCCCAGTGCCGTATACCGGAACTGGTCACTCATACCCCAGTCAAGTACCATTTTCCGTGCCAGTTTGGTGACCTGTTTGAGATCATTTTCTGCCCCGCTCGTAGCGGTGTTGAAGATCATCCGTTCGGCGGCCCGGCCTCCCATAATTACGGCAAGGCGATCCAGAAGATGCTCCTTACGGTACAGGTACTGATCTCTTTCCGGAAGCTGTTGTGTGACCCCCATTGCCTGTCCGCGCGGAATGATGGTAACTTTGTGGACAGGGTCGGTATTATCCAGAACGGCAGCCACGATGGCATGTCCGGCTTCGTGATAGGCCAGCATTCTGCGCTCTTCTTCTTCGAGAACAACGCCTTTGCGCTCCAGGCCCATGATGATTTTATCCCGTGCAAGGTCGATATCACGCTGTGTAATTTTATCCCGGTTGTCGCGGGCCGTCAGCATGGCAGCTTCGTTTAGCAGGTTCTCCAGGTCAGCCCCGCTGAACCCGGGAGTACCTCTTGACACATTTTCGAAATCGACATCGTCTGCCATCGGTTTATTGCGTGCATGAATCTGCAGAATCTTGACACGGTCTTCCTGGGACGGGAGACCGACCTCAACCCTCCGGTTGAATCGGCCGGGTCGCAGCAGTGCTTTATCCAGAATGTCCGGACGGTTGGTTGCAGCCATGATTATTACGCTCTCATTGGGCTCGAATCCGTCCATTTCAGAAAGCAACTGGTTGAGTGTCTGTTCACGTTCATCGTGACCACCTCCGAGACCGGCTCCGCGACGGCGTCCGATGGAGTCAAGCTCGTCTATAAATATAATAGCAGGAGCAGCTTCTTTTGCGTTTTTGAACATTTCCCGAACGCGTTTGGCGCCGACACCAACCAGCATTTCCATGAAGTCGGAACCCGTGATGCTGTAAAACGGAACACCTGCCTCACCGGCCACGGCTCTGGCCATCAGGGTTTTACCTGTTCCCGGGGCACCGTATAGCAGAACACCTTTGGGCACTTTAACCCCGAGTTTTTCAAACTTTCCGGGGTCTTTCAGGTAGGAAACGATCTCCTGAAGTTCGCGTTTGGCTTCATCGCCGCCGGCGACATCATCAAATGTGGTCTGTTTTCCGTCACCTGGTTTATGCAGTTTCGCCTGGCTTTTGCCAATCGAAAACATTCCCTGCCCCTGTGAGTTCATACGCCGGTACCAGGCAATGGCGATGATCAGAATCAGCAGGAATGGCATGGTCATAAAGAGGAAGTAAAGCCATGTATTATCGCTTTCAGGCACGGTGGTTACTTCCACTTCGCTCTGTTCGAGCAGCGCCATAAGTTCGTCATCGCCGAAAGATGGTATGTAGGTAATAAATTCGGTGTAGCTGATAGTATCCCCTTCAACAGACCTGCGCTCGGCTGCCTCTTTCAGTTTTCCTTCGATGCGTTCACCCTGGACGGTAATTTCCTTTACATTATTATCCTTAAGCTGGGCCCGGAATGTGCTGTAGTGAATCTGGTCAGGAGAGAGTTGTCCTCCATAATAGGAATACAGGATCCAGATACCGAGTATGGCGGCAATAAGGAAATAAAAAATCATAATCCGTGAAGGTCCGGCTGGTGGTGTGCCGGGAGTCTGTCGCGGAGATGATGATTGGTTCCTGTCCTGAGACTGCTGTTTGTTATTTTGCTTTTCTGACACGTACTATGATTTTAGATACGGGGTAAAATGACTAAGATAAAAAGTATGGGCCTCAAAAAGTACCGGAATTGCAAAGTATCTGATGCAGCGCTCCGCCTCTCACAGATGGAGAACAAGTCAGAATACCCTGGCCAAAACCAAGGCCTGTATGGAAATTTGAATTTATCATACTTTATTTACGTAAACATATAACGTTCTCATTCAACGATAGGTTTCCGTTCATTATTGGAAAATAGGGTTTACTTTTACTCTGTGGAATTTGTAATTTTAAAATCTATGCCAGAGTGGCGGAATTGGTAGACGCGCACGACTCAAACTCGTGTGGCTTCGGCCGTGTGGGTTCGACTCCCACCTCTGGTACACTATTAAAGCCGCATGGTGTTAATCATCAACATTTTGCGGCTTTTGTTTTTAATATTGGTGTAACTATGGTGTAACATTTTCAGGATTATTCCGTCCTGAAGGGGGTTTTCAAAAAAAGCATTTCATTATATAAAGCTGACGCTCATTAGACTTTTCCAAAACAGTATTTACTGAGTATAGTTAAGTGGACTGATTCATTCATCCTTGATGCAGCACAAAGAGGGTCCGTCTGCCCGATAGGTGACGGATATGCCGGCATAGCCGCTATCGAAGTCCATGATCCACGTGTCAGAACCAGACGGCACGGCACTTGACCAGTAGAGCCCGTCGGGAATAGAACCCGTCGGAGATCGTACCACTGACGAAGCCGCGAACGCCCGTTAGGGGCAATTTGACCGGGGCGGCTACATTGGTACATACTCCCTGCACTCAAACGATGTATTGCCCCTGTGAAACATTACCTCCAAGAGCAACCTGTATCCAATTACTGCCTGCACTAATTTCGGCCTGTCTGCTCAGCACTTTTTGACTCAGAATATTGTAGATTTCAATCGAAGCCTGCGTATACTCCGGGGCATGAAAAGGAACGGTAGTTCGGGGATTGGTCCTGATCAACCAGTGTGCCTCTTATCTCAAACTCGGATGATGAACTGATGAATAAAAAAGCCAGCAATATGATTAAAATAATATGAACCGGAACAGCTGCATGGACACGTAACTTGGGCTCCCTCTCTGCACTATTTTCACATAATGTAAGTTATTTTAAATCAGAACAGTGAATTCTGAATACTCTTTCACAAATTCACAAAATCGCATTGTTAAGGTTTCGGCTCTGTGAGCGGTCTATCAAGTAGCGACTTTACCTCCCGGATTAAAGTCAGCAGCTATGTGAAAAAGAGAAAATATGAGTATTGTGAAGTGAGGAGGCTGAAATATAAGGCAGTCCATATGAATATTTTTGACATGTAATAACCAGCTAGACGCTTGGCATATTCACAACCTTTCGATCAACTTCTGTAAATCGAGTATTCCGTTCTTACCGCGTTTTTCTCCCAATTCATTTACGCTCATATCAAGCTTGCATCATTAGATCCTTCTTTTTTGCCTGTAAATGGCTAAATACACTTCCTCTCCCATTTTATCTCTGTTTGCCTCTCCCGCCTTTTTTGGTCGGGATTGGTCATCATACTTATGATTTTTCGTTTCCGTTAGCTAAATTAGCAGTAGTAAACCAACTCATTTGCTATATGACTACCAAAGACAAAGTAAAAAAAGAGATTGATCGGCTTTCTGAGCACGATGTGCAAAAAGTGTATCTTTATCTTGATACACTGAAAAAGCAACAAAAGGATAACCGCAATATTCGTGCACTTCATTTAAAAGGGAAACTCGATCAGGTCAACCTTCGCTCTGCCGCTTATGAATAGGGTTTTGGTGGATACCAATATCCTGATTTTCGCCATTGATCAGGACTCCAGGTTTTTTCATCAAGCCCGGAAAATACTGGATCATCCCGAATTTGTCCTCACTACCACTTCTAAAAACCTTTCCGAGTTCCTAGCCGTTGTCACCAAACCAAATGGATATGGCCTGAGCAGTGACGTTGCCTCTGATATTCTTGGAGAAATCATCAATAACTTGCAAATCCTCTTCCCGAACCAAGAGTCCTTGGATCTTTTCAAAGAGCTCTTGTACCGTTATCGGCCAACAGGGCTAAAAGTTCACGACTTTGAAATCATAAGTATCGGCCTGGCAAATGGAGTCCGTCATTTTGCGACTTTTAACTCCAAGGATTTCCAGATCTTTGATGAAATTAAACTTGTTGAGCTTTAATTATAAGTACGCGTGCAACATGCGCATCAACCGGGCGTGTGGGGCTTTTTCGCCCCATGATAACCGGTTGCCCACGCCGGTTATGCGTTTGCCGTTATATGGCTACACCCCTTGCAATATTTCCTCCTCTTTTTTAGTTTCATATTTACACCATAGCGAAACCTAAAGACGATGCCAAGTATAACCGTCAAGAATATACCCGAGTCTATTTACAACAAACTGAAGCAACAGGCAGAAGCTCAACATCGCAGCATGAATAGCGAAATTATCACTTGTTTGGAGCGATCTGTGGAGCCGAAGCGTGTTTCTCCCGATGAAATTCTTCGTCAAGCCCGGATGATGAGGAAAAAAGTTAGAGGAAGTTTGTCTGCTGAAGAGATCCAGGATGCCATTGATCAAGGCAGGCCATGATTGTTGTTGACACAAACATCCTCGCCCATTTTTGGTTGCCATCAGATCATACGGAACTTTGCGAACAGTTATTTCAGTGGGATCCGGAATGGGTTGCTCCTATTCTGTGGAAAAGTGAATTCAGGAATGTTGTCATTCTTTACATGAGGAAGAAATTAATCGATCTGCCGGAAGCAATACAAATAACTGAAAAAGCAGAAAATCAAATGAAAGAACGGGAGTTTCACGTAAACTCAGTTCAAGTTTATGATCTGGCAGATAAATCTGATTGTTCTTCCTACGACTGTGAATTCATCAGTCTTGCAGAGGAGCTGGATATCAAACTGATAAGCATGGACAAGCAGATCCTTCGTTTGTTTCCTGAGCGATCTGCTAAACCTTTAGATGTCTTAGGCTCTTAATATCGCCACATAACAGACGGTTACTCTTAGCCAAGAATCAAGAATCCGGCAAAATATCTTATTATCAGGCATACCTCTGTTAAAGGGTGATTCCCCTGTTTTATTTCATAATTAGGTGCTTGTCCGGCGAAGTTACTCTGTCTGGATGATGATCACCCTTTGGCAATGGTGACCGGGCATGAACTCCTGGCGCTCTCGATGGTAATATTCACCCAGCATGTCATCTTTACGTGTGAGCGAAAAGACAACTTATCCCAACAACTTGCGCAATAACACCCGGCCTTTTTTTCTGTTCATGTTGCGAGGATGCCTTGTAGCTCACTGGATCACATAAGGATAAATTCACATTTCCAATTTTGTGTCTGCTGCGCTGATCTCAGAAAAGTAAAAAAAAACATCTGCCGGGGAACGATGTACACATTTTTTCTCTTCTGTGTCCTGTTCATATACGTTAGCAATTCTAACAGACAACAAACCCCTGTAATTATGAAATTGAGCAATATATCTTTACTTGCACTGTTCCTGGCGGCGGCCCTGATTCCGGCAGCCTGCTCTGATGATTCAACGACCCAGTCAGATACCCGCGATCCTTCCATTGCAGATGTTGTGGTGGATGATGACGAATTCTCAACTCTTCTGAATGCTCTTCAATCAACCGGACTTGATGGCGTTCTGGACGAAGACGGTGATTATACTGTTTTTGCACCGACCGATAAAGCTTTTGAAGCACTTCCGGAAGGTACACTTGAGTCGCTTTCATCCGACCAGCTGGAAGAAATTCTTCTGTATCATGTTCTGGGAAATGAAGTGTTCTCAGGCCAGCTGGATGCAGAACAGTCCGTCGAAACATTATCCGAAGAGGACATCTTCATTGTGGCCGGCGGATCAGGAGTCACAGTCAATGGAACCGCATCGGTTACCAGCGCTGATATTGAAGCGCGGAACGGTGTCATTCATGTGATTGACAACGTTATTCTGCCGGATGCCTACGGAACCATAGTGGATAACGCAGTCAAGCGCTACTTCCTGTCATCACTTGTCGAGGCAGTGATTGATGCAGACCTTGCAGAAACGCTTTCCGGGGACGGACCATTTACCGTCTTTGCTCCGACCAATGAAGCATTTGCAGAAATCGAGGATGTCGCTGCGGGGCTTTCGGTGGAAGAGTTGACAGAAGTTCTTCTCTATCACGCAGTTGACGCACAGGTGTTTTCTTCCGACCTGCAGCCGACCCAGGAAGTGACTACTCTCAGCGGTGAATCCATCACCGTAGAAGTTGCTGACGGAGCTGCGACAATCAATGGCAGTTCAAATATTTCAACCGTTGATATCGAAGGTGTGAATGGTGTGATTCATATCATAGACGAAGTGCTGCTGCCGTAAAGATTATCATTTGAAATAGATTGTGCGGAATAATTTCCGGCCTTCTGACAACAGTGACGCCACATCATGATAGCTGCATCGGTATGATCGTACTGGTGCAGCTTTTTTTTTTATATAATACGACTTCTTTTACCATCAAAAGAAAATGCAACCATCCGCCGGATGGGCATTACCGGCCGAAATCATCCTGTACGCGCACTATGTCATTTTCATCGGAAGGATGTGACGGGTCGGTGTGACGCCAGATCTCTGCAACTATCCCCCACTGATCCACTCCTATCAGTCTGTGACGCTGTCCTTTTTCGAGCTCAACCACCGTTCCTTCCGGCAGAAGACGGGGTTCGGTTTCATCATCATTGTCACTTACTGCAACAGCTGCGGCCCCGCCAATTACTTTCCATATTTCAGACCGGCGGTGATGATATTGCCATGAGAGCCGCTGGCCCGGGGCTACCATCAGAAATTTGGGACTCAGTTTCCGGTATCCCTCGAAATCAGAAAGACTCAGGTGCGGGAAAAACGTGCTGATAAATTCGGATGTCTGGCTCTCCTCAATTACAAAAAATCCGCCCCACGGACGCTGGTCATCTTCATCGGCGATGGTAAAACCACACGAGTCCACATAATTACGTACGGCTTCAAATACCTCTTTTCTGGATGTATATAAGTCGAAATTCAGTTTCTGCATATCATAAGCTGGTTAAAATTATTGCGGAATTACAAAAATCCGGCACCTCATATAAAAAAGCAGTCGTTGTACGGGAGTCCCATATCCCCTCCTGTTTGCTTTCTGAACTTATTCGAATTGTTTAATGATTGCTGCGATCTGATCCCGCTTTTTCTCCATTAATCCGAAGTTTTCGCGGGATTCCACATTGAGTCTGAGCAAGGGCTCGGTGTTGGAAGCTCTGAGATTAAAACGCCAGTCGGAAAATTCCATTGATAGTCCGTCTGTATAGGAAACGACGGGTGCCGGACTGCCGGAGCTGTTGCTTTCGGCCCCCTCTTCCTGCCGGACCGAGCGCTCTACTTCCCCGAGAACACGGTCAGCCCGCTCTGCAATGGTGTAGTTGATTTCACCGCTTACAGGATACCGCCGGATGGCTTCATCAACAAGTTCCGAGAATTTTTTACCGGATGTACTGAGCAGTTCCAGAATAAGAAGGAAAGGCAGAATTCCGGTGTCGCAGTACCAGAAATTTCTGAAGTAGTGATGTGCTGACATTTCTCCCCCGTATTCGGCTTTTTCCTGGCGCATCCGCTCTTTAATAAACGCATGACCGGTCTTGCTTTCGACAGGTTTGCCGCCGTGGTGTTTAACTATATCGATGGTGTTCCAGGTCAGCCGTGGATCGTGAATGATTTTGGCTCCCGGATTCTTTTTCAGTACCTGTCCGGCCAGCAATCCGACTATATAATATCCCTCAATAAAGCGGCCGTTTTCATCGAAAAAGAAACACCGGTCGAAATCGCCATCGAAAGCCACACCGATATCAGCTTTATGTGATATTACAGCGCCGGCGGTATCGGCGCGTCTGTCGGGAAGAAGCGGATTGGGCACACCATTTGGAAAATTGCCATCGGGGTTTGAAAAAAGATGTGTAAGCCGGCAGGGCAACTGTTTGGAAAGGGCATTTACGGTTGGTCCGGCAGCCCCGTTTCCGGAATTTACGGCAACATGCAGGTTCTGGTTGATCCGCACGGAAAGCTGATCAAGAGTATAGGACAAAAATGTTCTGGTGATATCGGTTCGGTTATAATCGCCTTTTTTTTCTGGTGTTTCAGCTTCCACATGCTCGTAAGGTCCGTCACCAGCAACCCGTTTTTTGATTTCGTTCATTCCGGTATCAGCGCCAAGCGGGACCGCATCCTCGAGCACCATTTTGCATCCGTTATACTCTTTGGGATTATGACTGGCCGTGATCATAATTCCGCCTCCGGTCCGGTAATATCCGGTGGCGAAATAGACCATTTCTGTGCCGCACAGGCCAATGTCCATCACATTTACACCTGATTCGCGGAATCCTCCGGCAAGTGCTGCTGACAACTCCTCGCTCGAAAGCCTCGCATCGTGACCGATTACGACGGTTTTTGGCTTGATGACAGAGGCATATGCTTTTCCAAGTGAACGCATGAAATCCGCATTGACAGAGTCGGGCACGATTCCCCGAATATCATATGCTTTGAATGCAGAAACGTCTCTTGTCATAAAATGATGATTTCTGGGTTATGGCGATTCAATTATGATTGAGATTCAGGGATTATGCCTCCCGGACAGGCCTCCTGATTGGTATGTCAGGCAGGATTCGGTCCGAAGTAGTCGGAATGCGGAGTTTCCTGCTTCATGAGGAGTTCGGGAACGGGTGCCAGCGATGTGTAAAGCGGCAGCGTTGCTACTCCAAGGGCAGCGGCATCAATGCCGGAAGAAGCAATTTTCAGCTCTGGCCTGGTTAACTTTCTGGGAATCTTGTGAGGCGGAAGCGCATCCGTTATTCGCTTTTTAAGCCAGCCAAGCACGTTTTCCGGAAGTCTACCTCCCAGAAAAATAACTTCGGGATCGATCAGGTACTCAACAGCTGCAAGAAGCGGGATGAGTTGTCCGGCCCCGGTGTCGAGCCATTCCATGAATATGGCATTTCCCTCATCGAACAAGGCGGCCAGGTCTTCCTGCGATGCGGCATCATGTCCGGCATCAGAAAGTTTTTTCTTCAGCTTCGGCATGTTGAAGTATCCTCCCAGGTGGTCATGTTCATGGGAGCCATCAGAACCGGTCTGAAGGGAAGTCGGAAAATAGCCCAGTTCGCCGGCATTTCCGGTGTGTCCTGAGTAGAGCTGCCCGCGGATGACAAGCCCGCCGCCGAGTCCCGCGCCGAAATAGAGATAAAAAAAGGAATTGATTCCGCGTCCGTTGCCGTACCAGTGCTCTCCGATGGCAGCAGCAGACGCGTTGTTTTCAATGATGACGGGCATATTCAGCCGCTCCCTGAGCTTTTTAAATACGGGTGCATGATGCCATCCCGGCAGAGCATCAGGGTTGAAAAGTTCCTGAGATTCACCGTCGCCGGTGGGTCTGTTCAGAGGTCCGGGAAGCCCTACTCCCACACCCCAGACTTTTTTCCGGCTTACTTTTTTATAAGAGACGGCCTTGTCAACGGCATCGGTCATCAAATCGATGGCTTCCTCCGGGGAAGGAAAATCCAGTTCCCTTGATGTCTCATAGATAATCTCGCCATTCAGGTTGAGCATCACGGTAGTAAGGTGGTCTTTGTCAAAATCAATGCCAATGGAATAGGCGGCGTCTGCATTGATTTTCAGAAGAAGAGCCGGTGCTCCGCGTCCGCCTGTATGCCTGGAATCTTCGAGCACCAGGCCGGAAGACATCAGTTTTTTTGTGATATTGGTGACGGTCTGAACAGTAAGATGTGTCTTTCGTGCAATATCCATTCTCGACAGTGGTCCGTAAAGACGGATCATTTCAAGAACAATGCGGTTATTGTATGAATTGGCATACTGCAGGTTGGTTCCGAACAACATATTGGTACCAGGCGGTTTGATAATAATGTGGTAACATAAACAACGGCAAAGAATAGTTTCTAATGTAAGGAAATAATTGTCATTTATCCTTAATGAATCGTCTTTCTTCGGTCAGGAATCGCCTTAAGTGCAAATTGCTGCATTCGGCTGATCACGCGGGAGGAGGGTATGAATGCGCTGCCCGGAAAAAAAAATCGCGAAGAGGGGTCAGCCTCTTCGCGAACATTACAGGGACATGTAATTGTTATGATCTAAAACAGTTTCAAATAAACAAGCAGAGACACTTGTGATTTGAGTTGGTTTAAAGGTAAAGAATCGATTGTACTAATTGCAAGTATTTTTTAAAAAAAATTGATTTAATATAGGTTAACTCAATGAATATCAGCTCCCCGTAAGTATTTTTATGTGCTATTTGTGCTGATTTGGTTTTAAAACCGGGTTTTACCCGGGTTTTCCAATGTCCAAAATCAACGCAATAAGTACCAGGAACTGCTTATTGTTGAAATATAAGACATATTTTCAGATTTATTAAATTAAATTCAGTTAATTTCTTCGGGCTTCGGAAATCATGCATTTTTTAACAAATTATGAATCCAGTTGCATAAATATTATTTTTGCATTAATTCATTGAATAGTTTGAGTAACTTGTTGCCATGAAACCAACATTAAAGCAGATTGCGGAACGGACCGGTTATTCGATTTCGACCATTTCGCGATCACTGGCTGATTCACCAAGTATCAGCAAGAAAACAAGAGAAGATGTACAGCGGGCTGCTTCAGATCTGGGTTATCGTCCGGCAGTCAAAAAAAAGCCTCAGCGCAAAAAGAAAAAGAAGCTTCATTTTGCATTGCTCTCAGACTTTCGTATTGGTGAATTTTATGCATCACTTTTTTGCGGATATCGGGATGCGTCTTATAAGGAAGATGTCCGGATATCATTGCTGAGTGTAAAAGACCAGCGTGAAGAATGTGTCCGTTTCATTCAGCAGGTCCACCGGGAAAACAATTATGACGGCTTTATTCTTTTCTTCCCTGCACTGGAGCGTGATCACTATGAAGAGATTCTCAACGTTCTTCCCAAAGGTTATCCGATTGTTTCCAATGCCCTGATTGACAATCCGAATGTTGCTACGGTAACATTTGACAGTTACAGTGGCGGACACCTTGCCGCTTCCCATCTGCATGAGAAGGGCTTTACGCGTCTTGGCATCATTGACGGTCCTGTAAACAGGCCGGAGAGCAGGTTTCGTTCTAATGGCTTTCTGGACTATATACACCAGCAGCCCGGGCTGGAACTCAGCTGGCGTATCAGCGGGGATTACGATTTTGAGTCCGGTGTAAAAGCGTTCCGGGAGTTTGACCAACATTTTGAAAAGCGTGTTTTTCCTGCTGATGCGATTTTTGCCACCAATGATTCCATGGCAATTGGCTTTCTCGAGTCGGCCAGGTCGTCAGGTGTGCACATTCCGGGAGATATAGCCATTCTTGGTTATGACAACCTCCCGTCGGTGTTGCACCGTTCTCCGGAATTATCCTCCATCGATACAGATTTCATCGAACTGGGCATCTCTTCCATCAAGGCACTCAAAAACAAGATCCGCAAACAGGGCTACAAGCACGGCACACTGAGCCTGGTCCCGGTACAGTTGATTGAGCGCGCATCAACGGGCTTCATCCGCAAGAGTGACCTCCACAAGCACCGGGAAATGGTCAGAGGGGAATCGTAAGCCGTCGAGCAGATACGTATCGGTCAGCACACCGTACCGATGAACATCGAAATGACCGGTGACGAACAGATAGTCAATTCGCCGGTCCGGTTCCCTGTTTATATCAAAACCGTTGAATGTTCCTTCAGGGCCGTGGGGTGACAATTTGCTGATATCGTACACATCTTTCAGCAAACCATGTTCGGTTACCTTTTCATAAGCCCGGTTACCGGGAACAGCGTTCAGGTCGCCCATAAACACCACAGGTGTACCTTCTTCCACGTTTTCATCAATATGTTCGAGAACCATGCGGCTGCTGTTTTCCCTGGCTTCCTGGCTTTCGTGATCGAAGTGCACATTATAAGCGTAGAATTCGATTCCCGAATCAATATGCAGAAACCTGCCCCAGGTACATATCCGGTGGAAATTTACTCCCCAGTCCTTTGAAGGCCGGTCGGGTGTTTTAGAGAGCCAGAAGGTTTCATCTTCAAGAGCCCGGAATTTTTCAGGGTCATAAAAAATAGCGCTGTGCTCCCCTTCTGTGTCACCGTCATCCCGTCCGTCTCCCACATATTCATGACCGAGCATCTCACGCAGGTCCCGGAGCTGATTGTGCTCTCCTTCCTGAGAGCCCCAGAATGCAATATTATGGAACCGGATTATACGTGCCACGTGCTCCCGGCGCTGTTCCCAGCTGTCTGAATGCTCCGGCGGTGTATAATAGAAAATATTGTAAGTCGCCATATTGAAATGTGCCCGGCCGGAATGATCGTCAGGCAAATCCCGCGCCGTTCCGGACGGCAGCAGAAAACCTGAAAGCAGAATTGCGGCTGAAAGAAATGCCGGTATGCAGTAAAGACCAAAATTCAGGTGATCAGTTAGTTTGTTGTTGCGCATGGTTCCTTTTTCAGGTTTTTGTTTAACCGGACGGATGGCTGTTCAGATCCAAATTATTCAAGAACAGCTGAGTCGCCCTTCTGACGGTTGTTTTTTCAGCTGCAGAACAGCTGCAGTTATTATGCAATTAATGAAAAAATACACACTATTGCATGAATTTTCTTCTTGACATTGCATGGCGGTTCAGATAAGTTACCTTTTGCATGAGCAATCCGGCAACAGATCTTCTCTGCATTTAACATTGTGAGATGACTTTATAAGCAAAACCGCTTTTTTATTCCTGCATAAATGAATTATATGATGCCTGCCTTTAGATATACCAATTATTACAAGGAACACCGGGAGGTATTACACCAGAAGAAATATCTGCTTTCGTCTGATATATAATTTATTATTTGCATTGTTTTTTGCACTAATATAATCAGCTGGTTCCATCATGTGCCGGCAAATGCAGCAACTTCACCTGAACCATAACCAGAGCTACTATGAACCATCGACTACTATCACGTAACGTGTTCTGCAGTCTCAGCCTCACCCTTATTATGATATTCAGTACTTCGCTGGCAATGGCCCAGCACGATGTACGGGGGTTGGTGACCGATGCAGAAACCGAAGAACCCCTTCAGGGTGTCAATATTATTGTGGCAGGAACACAAATCGGAACCACCACCAACGATGAAGGCCGGTATGAGCTCAGGGCTCCTGAGGATGATGCCACACTTCAGTTTTCCTATCTTGGTTTTGAATCCAAGGAAGTACCTATAGAGGGCCGTGAGGAAATAAATGTAGCATTGACTCCGGTCGAAATAGTCGGCGAAGAGATGGTGGTTGTCGGATACGGGGTACAGCGCCGCCGTGACGTTACCGGCTCCATATCCCGCGTCGACGGAGAACGCCTCAGCCGGATACCCACCCAGTCGGTGGATCAGGCGCTGCAGGGTGTGGCATCAGGACTGCAGGTGACAGCCTCTTCCGGTGCTCCGGGGGCCAGTTCCGTTATCCGGATCCGTGGTATCGGCACGCTGAACGAGGCATCTCCCCTGTTCGTAGTTGACGGAATGATTATGGATAACATCAACTTCCTTAACCCCAACGACATCGAATCGGTGGACGTACTCAAGGATGCATCGGCCACGGCCATCTATGGAGCCCGGGGAGCCAACGGTGTTATTCTGATCACCACGAAAAGCGGCCAGGTAGACCGCCCCACCGAATTTGATCTTAATTACTATTACGGTTGGCAGGAAGTTGCCCGGACCGTGCCCGTAACCAACGCCCGCGAATATGCCATTCTGGCAAATGAAGCAGCCGAAAACGAGGGACGCTCGCTGCCTTTTGATGATCCGTCCGAGTTTGGAGAGGGAACGGACTGGCAGAATGAGATCTTCCGTGTTGCTCCCATTCAGAATCTGCACCTGCGTGTTTCCGGCGGAACCGAGCGCACCGCATATAATATCAGCGCCTCCTATTCCGGTCAGGAAGGGATCATTTATGAAAACTATCTCGACAGGTTCTCTTTCCGCCTGAACAATGACTATTACCTGACCGACAACCTTGATTTCGGGCACAACATCGCCCTTGTCTACGAGGATTATCAGGATGCGCCGGGAGTAGTGGGCAGTGCCTATCGCGGCGATCCCACCATTCCGGTATTTACCGAAGACGGAGATTACTCGCCGACAGACGAACGTGCTTCTGTAGGCAATCCGGTGGCCGACCTTGATTACAACAGTAACAATGCCAACAGCCGCTTTCGATTGTCCGGGAACGCCTATATGCATTATTCATTTCTGGATCACTTCCGTTTCCGTTCCAACCTCGGGATAGATGTCGACCGGACCGAGGGGCGCAGCTACTCTCCGATCTTCTTTGTATCCGCCATTCAGCAGAGCGAAGAGACATCTATAAATGTAAACAACAACTTCATGTACAACATCCTGTGGGAAAACACGGTGCAGTATCAGCAGACCATTGGTGACCACAGGCTGGATGTGCTCGGCGGTGTTACCATTGAGGAGTACAAGAGCGAAAGCCTGGGCGGCGGGCGCATCAACGTGCTTGGCGACGATGAATCCCTCTGGTATCTGAATGCAGCCGATGACAGTGAAGGTATGACCAACTTCAATTCGGCCGGAGACTGGGCAATGGCATCCTTTATCGGCCGGATAAACTACACTTATCTCGACCGGTATACGGCAACCGTGACCAACCGGGTCGATGGTTCTTCGCGCTTTGGCCGGGACAACCGTTACGGATGGTTCCCTTCCTTTGCGCTGGGCTGGGTCATCAGTGATGAGCCTTTCTTTCCGGAACCTGCCTGGCTCGATCAGTTCCGCTTCCGCGGAAGCTGGGGTCGGACCGGAAACGACCAGATCGGTTTGTACCCTGCTACCGCGACCATTACCGGCAACCTGAATGCGGTATTTGGTCCGGACGAGCGGATCCGGTTCGGAGCTCTGCAGACCAGTCTCGCCAATCCGCTTCTGCGATGGGAAGAGACAACGCAGTGGAACATCGGAATTGAATCCTCCTTTATTGGCGAACGGCTGACCATAGATGCGGACTACTACGATCGTGTCACCGATGATATTCTGGTGCAGGTGCCGATTCCCGGATACATCGGAGTGGTTGGAGACCCGTTTGAAAATGCTGCAAAAGTAAGCAACAGCGGCTTTGAGCTGGACATCAACTGGCAGGACAGCCGTGCCGGGTTCTTCTACAGCATCGGTGCTAATGCCACCACGGTTAAAAACGAAGTACTTTCCCTCGGACGGGGCAACGAAGAAATCTTCGGCGGCGGTGTTGGAGTCGGCGGCATGCTTGCCACAAAAACCGTTGTCGGTGAACCGATCGGTTCCTTCTTCGGATACAAAACCGACGGCATTTTCCAGAACGAAGAGGAAATTGAAGCCGGTCCCCTGCGCGGCGGCGAGGAGCCCGGTGATATCCGGTATCTCGATGTCACGGGTGACGGTGAGATCACTACCGATGACCGTGTCTTCCTCGGTTCGCCCTATCCTGATTTCATATTCTCCTTCAACGTGGAGCTGGGATGGCGCGGATTTGACCTGAGTGCCTCCTTTACCGGCCAGACCGGAAATCAGATATACAATGCAAAGAAACAGGCGCGCTTTGGTACTCCGAATTTTGAAGAGTCCGCGCTTGACCGGTGGACCGGCGAGAATACCAGCGACACCTACCCGCGGATTACCGACGGCGGGCACAACTACCAGGTTTCCGACTTCTTTATAGAAGATGGTGACTTCCTGAAACTTCAGAATCTTACGCTGGGATACTCACTGGGCACGGACATCACCGAGCAGATCGGCCTGAACACGCTGCGCGTCTATGTAAGCGGCTCAAACCTGCTTACGCTTACCGGCTACGACGGGTATACACCTGAGGTGGCCAGCCAGAGCGTAATTGCCAGCGGCATCGATGATGCTTTCTATCCGTTTGCACGCACGTTCAACGTAGGTGTAAACGCCACATTCTGATCAGAACATATCGCCGAAACCCATTTTATTCGACCTAAACGTCACTTACTATGAAAACTCTATTGAATGCTACCATACAACCGCACCGGCTGATGCGTCTGCCACTGATGGCGGCTGCGGCATTACTGGTACTGACTGTTGCCGCTTGTGACAGCTTCATCGACCGCAAGCCTCTCGGAGAACAGACCAGCGAGAACTTCTTCCTGAATGAAGAGGAAGCCATTCAGGGCACCAACGCCACTTACAACAAGCTGCGTGACTGGAATATCCACGTGTTCGACTATCTGGGTCTTACGGATATGATCTCCGATGATGCCACGAAGGGAAGCACACCGACAGATGCCGCGCATCTGCTGGAACTTGAAAATTTCACCTATGATGCCGGGCATCAGTCATTCAATGGCTGGTGGAACGGCAATTACGAGGGCATATACCGCGCCAACGTCAACATCCGGAATCTGCCGGATGTGGACATGAATCCTGAACTCCGCGACCGGCTGTTGGGTGAAAACCGGTTCCTTCGGGCCTATTTCTACTTCAATCTGGTCCGCGGCTACGGGGATGTTCCGCTGATCACCGAGCCTCTGACTCCGGAAGATTATGAACAGGAGCGCGTGCCATCGGAGCAGATCTACGAGCAGATCATCGATGACCTGGAATTTGCGGCAGAAAACCTCCCGCTGAAATCGGAATATGCCTCCGATGACCTCGGCCGCGCCACACGCGGAGCGGCGGAATCCATGCTTGCCCGGGTCTATCTTTATCTTGAAGACTATCCCAATGCGGAATCCTATGCCCGTGATGTCATCAATTCCGGGGAATATGAGCTGCTCTCGGACTACTTCACCATTTTTACGGATGACGGTGAAAACTCATCCGAATCCATTTTTGAAGTCCAGGCCACCGCAACCGAGGAAGATGCCGGTGGAAGTCAGTTCGGTCAGGTTCAGGGCGTTCGCGGCACACCGAACCTGGGCTGGGGATTCAACCGGCCCTCACGTAACCTTGATGCTGCCTTTGAGCACGGAGATCTGCGCCACCAGGCCACCATTCTCTTCCCGTGGGAGGAACTTCCCGACGGATCCGGTCAAACAGTCATCGAAAACGGAAGTATGGAAGATGAACGGTATAACAAAAAAGCCTTCGCCCCTTCGGATCATCCCGGCGGACGGGGCAACAGCCCGGTCAACATCCGCCGTTTCCGTTATTCGGACCTACTGCTCATTGCCGCTGAAGCAGCCTATCAGAACGGCAGCGATGGTGATGCCCGCAATTTCCTGAATCAGGTCCGCGAGCGTGCACGGGTCGGACAGTCGCTGACCATTGGTATCCTGCCTGAAAATGCTTCGCCCAGCATGGAAAACAACCTTGATCTTGATGATCTCGATACCCGTGTATTTGCCCGGCTGGTACATGCCGATAGTCCGGCCGATCAGGCAGGCATTGAACCATTTGATCACGGACTGGACCGCGGACGTGTTCGTGCCGATCTGGTTGATTTCATCGTATCGGTAAATGGTATTTCCATCACCGACCGGCAGTCATTTCTGGATGCCGTTGAGCAGCAAAGTGCCGGTGAAACGGTGCCGGTGGAAATCCACCGCATCCGTCACGGTGAAGACCCTGAAGAACTGACAGTGGATGTAGCAATCGCAGAACTGCTACCGGATGTCACCGCTTCCGGCGATGATCTGCTTCAGGCCATCTGGCATGAGCGCCGGGTTGAGCTGTCAATGGAACAAAAGCGCTGGTTTGATCTCATACGCCAGGGCCGCGCCGCCGATGTGATGCAGGCGCTTGACAAACCCTTCGAGGCGGGCAAGCATGAACTCTTCCCCATCCCGCAGAACGAGATAGATCTCAGCGCAGGAGCGCTTGACCAAAATCCCAACTGGTAACAGGATTAATTCACAGCGGTTCGCTGACTTATTTCTGAATATGAATATAAAAACATTGTTGCCTGTACTGGGACTGGCATTGCTGGTTGCTTTTGCCGGGTGCGACGACAACGGACGTCCGCTGATGGAGGTTCCCAATGACGAAGATCCCCCCTGGCAGCCTGATGAAGAGCAGGAAGCCTTCCTCGACATGCTCCAGGAGGATACCTTCGCCTATTTCTGGGAGCGCGCCAATCCGGACAACGGAATGATTCCGGACCGTGCTCCCGGCAATTCGGCCGCCAGTATTGCCGCAGTCGGTTTCGGCCTGACCACCTACATTGTCGGCGTGGAACGCGGCTATGTGTCGCGCCAGGCAGCTGCCGAACGGACCCTGAACACTGTCCGCTTCTTCTGGGAGGCACCGCAGGGAGAAGAACCAGGCGGCACTGCAGGGCACCGGGGTTTCTTTTATCACTTCCTGAATATGGATGACGGTTTGCGGGCCGGGCAGAACGAATTGTCGACCATCGACACCGCGCTTCTGCTGGCCGGCATGCTTACCTCGCAATCCTATTTCGACCAGGACACTCCGGTCGAGAATGAGATCCGCGAGCTGGTTGATTCGGTCTACACCAGGGTTGACTGGGAATGGATGGAGTCACGCAGCAGTCCGCCGCTGATCGGCCACGGCTGGTTTCCGGAAGAAGGGATGATCCCCCATGACTGGACGGGATATGATGAGGCGATGATTCTGTATATCCTGGCACTGGGCAAGCCGGACAGTTCGGTTGAGCCCGAAGCCTGGGATGCATATACCGAGACCTACAGCTGGATCGATTATTACGGTTATGAGCATGTCAACGCCAGTCCCCTGTTTCTGCACCAGTACTCGCACATGTTCGTTGATTTTCGCGACATTCAGGACAGTTACATGAGGCACCGCGGCATCGATTATTTTGAAAACTCCCGAAGGGCCACATTGTCGCAGCGTGAGTACGCCATTGACAATCCCAATGAATGGATCGGTTATGATGAGCATATATGGGGGCTCACTGCCTGCGATGGTCCGGGGGAGTTTACCATATCGGTCGACGGTGATCAAAGGGAGCTCTTTGGTTACCGGGCGCGCGGTGCCAGCGCGCTGTATGTTGTTGACGACGGTACCATTGCCCCTACTGCCATCGGCGGATCGGTACCTTTTGCTCCGGAAGAAACCATTACTTCCCTGCATCACATGTATAAAGAGCACGGAGAGCGGATCTACCGCGACCAGGGTTTCCGGGATTCGTTCAATTTGACTTTCAGGCCCAGTCAGCTGCCCGACGGATGGGTCAACAGTCAATATCTCGGCATCGACCAGGGGCCTATCCTGATCCAGATTGAGAACTTCCGCAGCGGGTTGATCTGGGAAATCATGCGGGAAAACGAGCATATCCGGCGGGGTCTTGAACGGGCCGGATTTACCGGCGGTTGGCTGGATGACTGAACAACCGGAACTGTCTGGTTGTCTGCTCAAAAGGTGCAGCACATAACCTTGAATTATTATCACATGTTCTTTATGAAGACATTGCTTAACATTAAATTGCCATTTCTGTACCCCGTTATTTTCATTTTTGCACTTACGTTGCCGGGCTGTGACGGTTCCGGGACGGATAGCCGGGGACCGGATGCGGAAGGTCCCGATTATCTGTTTACCATGGATTCGGATGAGGAAGTGTCGGCATACGACAATGACGGAACCGGAGCGCGTTTCGATCTCTCCGGGGAGGTCTACAGGGTCGGAGGAAAAAGCGTAAAAGTGACCCCGTCCGGTTCGGCTGATGAAACCAAACTTGCACTGCCGCTTGAAGGCAGCCGTGTGCAGCAATGGCTGGGACACGATGGCGCGGCAATCCATGTCTATCGGCCCGAAGACAACCGGCTCAACCCGGACCATTTTTTTCTGGGGATGTCCGATGAAACCGGAGGTGACTGGAGCTGGGTCGAGGGTACATTCTGGGATGAAGACAAGCTTTCCGAAGGCTGGAACAAAATCAGGTTTACCCTTCCCGATGAAATGAAGCAGATATCCGCCGAGGGTGAATACACGATCTTTTTCTTTTTCATCACTCATATGCCACCGCGCGAAGACGACATTCCCCTGCCCCTGTACGAGCCGTTTTTCATTGACAGCATTCACATGCTGTAAGAATTCCAACCTATGATTACACTTATTCTCACTCTGTTACTGATACTTGCTCCGGCCGCGTTTACAGCCAGTGCCGCCAAAGCCGGAGCTGACGGCACCGGCACATCCGCCGGAACCGGTTTGTCCGAAAGTGATGCGTCCGGCCATATAACGTCATTCGGCACGGAAAAACCGCGTCAGATTGTCCTCACATGGAAAGATGACACCCGCACGACCATGACCATTTCATGGCGGGCCGACGAGCCGTATGCCCGTACGGTCGGCATGAAACGCATCGAAAATGCCATGGAAAATGCGGGGACGGAAATCGATTTTGCTGAAAAAAGGAAGTTGCTGGCGGACAACGGATGGCGCGATGCCGGATACGAAAGTCCCGAGGATGCCTTCATTGATCTTTGCATAGGTGTGATGAACCACAGCGGACGCGGCTCCGGATTTGCATACCGGTTTCTGGTTGAAAACTGGTACACCTATTCTGAAGAAATCGGCCTGGAAGCAGAACTGATGCCCGACCGTGACGAATGGAACCGGGTTTTCGACGGTGTCGGCGACAATCACCTGCTCTACTCGTCCGAAATATCCGCATTTGAGCAGACAGAGCCGTTTCGTTCAGATCAGACTGACGGATACGCCGAACACATCCGCTCAGCGGAAGCCGAAACCTATACCTTTCCTGAAACCAGCGCCTGGCTGCACAAAGTGACGATCCGTGACCTTGAGCCCGGGCAAAACTACCGTGTCCTGATACGACGGAAGAACGACGCGGATGAAACTTCGAAATATGCGCTTGCGGAGCCGTTCCACTTCCGGACAGCACCTGCTCACAAAGATTCCGTAACGTTTATCATGGGTGCCGACACGCAAAGTGAAACCCGGGAGCGTAAAGAGATGACAGAGCTGGCGGCCGGCCTGGATCCCGAATTTGTCGCCATCGCGGGCGACCTGGTTATGAATGGCATGGCCGAATCCGAATGGGATGCCTGGTTTGACGAATGGCATGAGCTGATGGTAACCGATGAGGCCCGGCGCGTGCCGGTGCTTCCGGCATTGGGAAATCACGATGTCAGAGGCTGGGTTGCGGGTGATTTTCAGACCGATGCTGCCTTTTATGCCAACCGGTTCCACCTACCCGACCCTGAGCGGTATTATGTCGTCGAGTTCGGCGAGGGGCTGGTTCTGTTTACGCTTGATTCGGGCCACACTTCGGCCTTCAACGAGGAACTGGACTGGTTTGTCGACAGCGGCAGTTACGAGGCGGGGCACGGGCCGCATCGTGTCCGTGATTCCCATGACGGAAAGCAGAAACAGTGGCTCCGGGAGACACTTGACAGATACCAGGACCGTCCGTGGCTGCTGGGACAGTATCACATCAATGCCTTTGCCACATCGCCTCATTACTGGGAAAAGCCCCGTTACGGGCGGCGGCTGATGCATGAGCACTGGGTGCCGCTGTTCGAAGAGTACGAGGTAGATCTGATCCATGAAGGGCACGGGCACCGGCTGAAGCGGACGCACCCGGTGAAGGACGGCGAAATTAATGAAGACGGTGTGGTCTACATCGGCGAAGGCGGATGGGGCACGCACATGGGCGAGCCCGATGACATGTGGTTTGTGGCCGACAAGGGCTCGGATCATCACTTCTGGAAGATCTCTCTGGATGAAGGTTGGAACAACCTGACCGGACATCCGGTCAAATGGATTGACGGGGAGGCTGTCCGCGGTGCTTCATTCAGCCTGGAACGCCGAAACAAATTGGAAAACTGAACAAACGCGGTGCGGTGTGATTCCGTGACCGCTGAACCTAACATACTACCAAGATGAAAGAAAAAAATATACTAACTCCGCCATTATCAGTATTACTGCTGTCGCTGGCCCTGCTGATTGCAGCGTGCGGTACGACCGACACCGATCAGCTGCAGGCTCAGGATGAGACTCAGCAAAACGAAACCGTGACGGATTCCGGCGAAGAAGCGCGGCCCGGAAGAAGCAGCGATTCACCGGTTCGTTTCACCGAGCTGCGTCATCCCGAAAAAGTGGACTCTGTGCTTTCGCTGATGACGATGGAAGAGAAAGTGGGTCAGCTGAATCTGCTGAGCAGTGGGTTTGCAGAAACCGGACCGGTGCTGAGTGATGAATACCGCGACATGATCTACGAATCCAAACTGGGTGGCGTTTTCAATGCGCACACAGTGGAGCACACCCGCGAGCTGCAGCGTATTGCCGTGGAAGAAACCCGGCTGGGCATCCCGCTGCTTTTTGCTTTTGACGTAATTCACGGACACCGGACCATTTTTCCGGTTCCGCTTGGCGAGTCGGCCACATGGGATCCGGAGCTGATCAAAAAGGCGTCCCGTGTTGCGGCGAAGGAAGCCTCCGCGGCCGGCCTGCACTGGACCTTCACCCCCATGATCGATGTCTCCCCTGATCCGCGATGGGGCCGGATTGTAGAAAGCCAGGGCGAAGATCCCCTGCTGAACAAGCTGTTTGGCGTTGCGCGCATCGAAGGTTTTCAGGGTGATGACCTGTCGGATGTTCACACCATCATGGCCACGGCCAAGCATTTCGCGGCATATGGCGAACCCAATGCCGGCCGTGATTATCACACCGTGGATATCTCCGAGCGCAGGCTTCGCGAAGTCCACCTCCCCCCCTTCAAGGCGGCCGTTGAGGCGGACATCCGCACATTTATGACCGCGTTCAACGAATACGACGGTGTTCCGGCGACGGGCAGCGATTTCCTGTTCAATCAGATCCTCCGGGATGAGTGGGGTTTCGACGGCTTTGTGGTGACCGACTACACTGCTATCATGGAGATGATGCCTCATGGCTATGCCCGTGATGAAGCGCATGCCGCAGAGTTGTCCATCAATGCCAATGTCGATATGGACATGATGAGCCAGATATTTCTGAACGAACTGCCGGGACTTGTAGAAGAAGGCGTGGTCCATGAAGAGCAGGTGGACATGGCCGTAGCCCGTATTCTGGATATGAAATTCGAGCTTGGTCTTTTTGATGATCCCTACCGCTATTCCGACTACGACCGGGAGGCCGAGACCATCATGCGCGATGATTTTCTTGAGCTTGCCCTGGAAGTGGCGCAAAAGTCGATTGTACTGCTGAAAAATGATGATGATCTGCTGCCGCTTGCAAAAGATCATGACCATGTCGCTGTGATCGGTCCGCTCGGGGACAATCAGTATGACCTGCTTGGCTCATGGTCGGCAGCCGGTGAATATCCGGACAATGTGACGCTGCTTAAAGGCATTGAAGACATGGTTTCCGAAAACACAAGGGTCAGCTTTGCCGAAGGAGCGGAACTCGATCTTGAAGGTGACTCCAGAGATGGTTTTGATGAGGCGCTGGAGCTGGCGCGCAAAGCTGATGTGGTGATCATGGCTCTCGGTGAGGGGCGTCACATGAGCGGCGAGGCGGCATCACGCACTTCCATGGACCTTCCGGGAATGCAGCAGGAGCTGCTTGAAGAGATTCATGCGACCGGCACTCCGGTTGTGATGGTTTTGATGGCGGGCCGGCCGCTTGATATCCGTTGGGCCGATGAGCACATCCCGTCTATTGTCAATGCCTGGTACCTCGGAACGCGCTCAGGCGATGCGATTGCTTCTGTTCTCTTCGGAGATCACAATCCCGGCGGAAAGCTTACTTTCAGCTGGCCCCATTCGGTCGGACAAATCCCGAATTACTATTATGCAAAGAATACGGGACGTCCGAAGGATCCGGATGAACGCTATACCTCCAAGTATATTGACGCGCCCAATGCGCCGCTCTATCCGTTTGGATACGGAATCAGCTACACTGACTATGACTATGACAATCTTCAGCTCAGTACGGATGAGATTGACGATCAGGGAAGTCTGACCGTAACTGTGGATGTGACCAATACCGGTGATGTTGCCGGAGACGAGGTCGTTCAGCTGTATACACGCAAAATGGTGGCCAGTGTGACACAGCCGATACGTCAGCTTCGCGACTTTGAAAAAATATCCCTGGAGCCGGGTGAAACGCAGACGGTGACGTTTGATCTGCAGGCCGAGCAGCTTTACTACCTCGACCAGCAGCTTGATCCGGTGCTGGAGCCCGGAACCGTCAGGGTCTTTGTAGGCCCCAATGTTGAAGAGACCCTTGAGGCTGAATTTGAGGTACGCTGAAACCGTTAATTAACAGCTTCCTGATCCGATAACCCGGCTGAAATTTTTCAGCATGCCATTTTCAGCCGGGTATTTTTTCCGGCCCGGGATTACGGACAGCAAATTATAGAACAGATAAAGAAAGAGCCGCTTCGGATGATACAGGTCATATCCGGAGCGGCTCTTTTCGTTTTGCCGTTGTAAGAGATAACCGCCCGGTCAAAGACGATTACCCCGGTTCATCAAGAAGCATGTATCCCTTATCCTTTACATGTCTGTATGATGGATAAGGATCATTCAACATCCTTACAGGCCGGAAAGCAGCCATTTTGTGCTGTTTTCCGGCGCCTTGCGGGCAAATTGCATGGTAATAGAAAGCAGAAGCAGTGCGGAACAACAATTATCCCGGAATCATCGCATCAATAGCTGAATTCAAGCCTCTCAAGTCCCTCCTGCACCTCCTCACTGCTCATGAACAGATCCCAAAGAAGGCCGCTTCTGTGGTTTTCGATCATCACGACAATCGGTCCCTGGTCGATTGCCAGATAACGCTGGGGAAACCAGTCGTGCTCAAGACTGAGGGCATCATAGAATCCGTACGGACCGAAGGTTTCATCATAAAAGTTTTCATAAAGATTGCGCATCACCTTCATGGACTCTTCCGGCGTATACGGAATGGATGACAGAGCCGCGGTGGGTGTGATGACGCCGTGGTCGTCATAATGAGGGGTGTGGGCGACATATCCGTCCGGGTTGTAACTGGATGTCAGCCCCCACAGATCTTCTCCGTATCCTTTGAAGTCAAACGGGTTGTCTTTCGCATACTCATACTGGATCAGGCTGTGATAGCGGTTGTTGTCCCAGTAGTTTGCATAACGGTCTTCCAGATTTCTGGGGTCAAGACCAAGGTAGGAGTAATGTGCCCAGAAAAGGGGTCCGCCATACTGTTCGCCGCGATTATGCTGCAGTGGAAGCGAATATCCGTAGGCTTCCAGGCCTTCGGCGACGATATCACCGCCACGGGCCCATCCTTCATGATATACTTCCGGATCGATCGGATATGTAGGGGAAGAAGCGGCCAGAATATAGGTAACAAGACATTCATCATATCCGGCAATCGGATGATCCATTGCCCAGCCATGGTTTGGCGACCAGTGCCAGTAGAGTATGTTTTCCTCCCCTTCCCGTGTATGCCAGTTCCAGTTCACCTCACGCCACATGGTATCGATGCGTTCGGCGATCTGCTGTTCCCGTTCGGTTCCGTCGCGCAGATACTGCCGTACGGTCAGCAGCCCCTGAATCAAAAAGGAAGTTTCTACAATATCAGCTCCGTCGTCTTCGGGACTGAAAGCAAGTGCCTCACCGGTAGTGCCGTCCATCCAGTGTGCCCACAATCCGTTGAATCGTTCGGCTTCCTCAAGAAAGCCTACAATCCGTTCAAACCGGTCGACGCCTTCTTCTCTTGTGATGAATCCGCGTTCAATACCGGTAATGATGGCCTTGAGCCCGAAGCCGGATCCGCCGCTGGTGACGGTATTACCATTATCGTGCGGATACTCTTCGTCCAGCCAGTAACGCTCCCTTGCCATTCCGGACTGCGGTTCTGCCCCGTCCCAGAAATACTGGAACGTATAGTATTGCACGGTATCGAGCAAGGCCTCGTCGGAAAGCCGGTCTGTATTCACGCTGGAATCCGTATCGGCATGGTTGCATCCAGGTGTCAGAAAAAAAGCAGCGGCCAGTGCTGCTGCGGAGAAAAAAGTAAAATTTCGCATTAAAGCAGGATTTCGGATTGTTATAAATATTAAAATAATAGTAACAGGTAATATTACTCAGAATACATAAATGCAAATTTACTTTCAAGCAGCATTGTTGCATAAATATATTATGGCCTGCATTGGATTATCTGCGCCAATCAGTTCCTGTGTCTTTTGCGATAATTTTCTGTTCGTATAAAATGGTTTATCATGTACAAGCTTATCAGGTGGATATAAACTATGTTTTTTTGCTTGCATGAATGTCTTCTTTTCACTACACTAAAGAAGTGTTTGCAGGTAATTTTGCAAATTTTATTTGCATGCTATTTGCACATCACCACTGGAGATCCCAGACAATCATGCAATTATATCAGAAAAGAAAAAAATGGAGTGACTATGAAGATCAAATTACTGTTGTGTCTGTTCGTTGCGGCTTTTTTCGGAATGCAGCAGGCTGCGGCTCAGAATTACATTGTTATAGAGGATTTTGAAGATCCGGATGGTGTTACGATTCCGCTGAATGACATGACCGGCGGTGAAGCGGTTGAAGAAGATGATGTTTACGAGGTTGTAGAAAACCCGGATCCGAGCGATGTCAATCCCTCCGACCAGGTCCTGCAGTACACCAGAGCTCATGACGGTGTGCCCTGGGGCGGTTTCTGGAGTGAGGTTTGGGAACCGCTTGATATGGATGAAATGAAATACACCCATTATCAGGTCTGGAAACCCCGTATCAGTCCGGTAGTATTCAAGGTAGAAGGCAGTGAAGAAACGGAAGACTTCGAGTTTGAATCCATGGAAGAGCAGACCGTAACCGAAGGTTGGGAGACCATGACGTTCCACTACCCCGATGCCGCAGGTGAATACCCGGTTATCGCTGTCATGCCGGATTTTGCCGATCCCGTAGATCTGGATGAAAATATTGTTATCTATCTGGACAACATCATCCTCAGTGATTCACCGGATGATCCGATTGCCACTGCTGCCGAGCAGAACGAGCTTCCCGTTCACCTGGCGCTCAAGCAGAACTATCCCAACCCGTTCAACCCGACTACGAACATCCGGTTTGAACTGAACAGTTCGGATCACGTAACACTGAACGTGTACGATATTCAGGGCCAGCGCATTACAACGCTGATCAATAATGAATTCCGCAACCCGGGCGAACATGAAGTCCATTTCAACGCCGAAGGACTCCCGAGCGGAAAATATTTCTATCGCCTCGAAACATCCGAGCGTTCCATCACTCGTGCCATGACCCTGGTCAAGTAATCCCGGCACCATCAGCCCTATACCACGACCGCCCCGGCTCCTGTGTGACCGGGGTGGATCCGTGCCTCGTTCCTTGACTTCTGCGATGACACGGCAAACCCACTCATCGCACTCCGAGTAAAAATCAGGAAGCCTCTTCCCTGACCTTTTTGTATCCGCTGCCTGTCCTCATTTCCGGATACAAAACCGAAATCTTCTAATCCATTATTTCCATGAAACACCGCTTACTTTGCCACCCGTCCGCCATCTTCTTTGTGTTCATTACAGGTTTGCTCTTCTTTTCTCAGGCTGCCGCCCAGTTTGCCGTAACTCCTGATGAGTTCGAATTTCCGCCCCAGCAAATTGGTATCAGCTCTGAGATTCAGGAGTTTACGGTCACCAACGAAAATGATGAGCCGTTCACCCTGCATCCGGGCCAGATCGGCATCAGAGGAAAAGATGCCCTGAGTACCGAACTCTCTGTACTTTCCTATAACATTGAAACCGACGACGGAGACTGGCCGGCGCGGTTTGCCTATATCCTCGAAGAAGTCAGGGAGCTGGATGTCGATGTTATCGGACTTCAGGAGGTGATACAGCGGGCCGATCTTGACAACCAGGCTATGCAAATGGCCGATTCGCTGGGCTTCTACTATTACTTTGACTCGGTGGATGATGAAGGCCGCGACCACCGGTTCGGAAATGCGATTGTATCGCGCTATCCCATTGAAGAAACAAACTTCCGGGCCCTTGAACCACTCAATCAGTACCGCAAGGGCCTGCATGCCCGCCTGGATGTCGAAGGCAATACCGTAGACGTATACACCACCCACCTGCACCATGTCGGACTGGATCATGACATCCGGAAGACCCAGATAACAGATTTTCTGGATTTCATAGATGAAACCAACAGCGGCGGGTACATTTTTGTGACCGGTGACTTCAATGCCAATCCGGACTGGGAAGAAACCAGGCTCATGTATGATGACTTCACCGATGTCTACCCCCTGTTCCACGAAAACCACCTCGATCCCGAGCACGGGACACTCAACCCGCGGCTGGGGCATCAGCAACGGCGAATCGATTACGTCTTTTTCAACAGTGAAAGCATTGACCGGCTTGCCCCGCTGTCTGCAGAAATCATACTTGACAAGGAGCACGAAAATCCGGACATGGAGTCCGACCATTTCGGTGTATTTGCACGTTTTGAGTTGCTGTCGGATGACACCGACTTCGTCCTGCATAATCTTGAGGAGTCCGTTGAGCTGCAACCCGAAGAGCAAACGACGGTCGAGCTTTCTTTCCTCCCTCAAACCGAAGGTGTCAAAGAGATTATTTTGACAATTCAGGAGCACGATATTCCTGTCAGCGGCGAAGCTTTTGATGCCACCGTCACCGATCTGCCCTGGTCGGAGGATTTTTCCGGTGCCGATGAGTTTGAGGTTCCCTTTGGATGGAACTCCAATGCTGAAAACTGGTATGTGTTCAATTCAAGCCATGCCGGAGGTGAAGCGCCTGAGGTGCTCTTCTGGTGGGAACCTGTCAGCGAAGGGCGTTTTCATCTGCGCACCCCGCCGTTCCGGACCACCGGACTTGACAGCCTCGAACTGACGTTCCGGCATCAGGTGGACAATTTCGAAGATCCGGGCATTTATGATCTTCAGCTGGTCAGTATTGCCGATGGTGAAGAGCATCTGATAGCCGAATGGGCAGATCCTGATAATATCTCCGCAGAGGAGCTCTCATTTGAGCTCAACCGCACGGATCATGGCGTCGGAGCCGACAGGCTGTTTCTTGCCTGGGTGTTTGACGGTGCTTCTGATAACATTGTGAGGTGGAGCATTGATGATATTGTCCTGGGTGCCTTTCCTGCACTGGCCATGTCACCCGATGGCTACGACTTTGAGCGGCAGCAAATCCATACCTCCTCCGACACGATTACAGTCACTATGGAAAACATAGGCGGCGGTGTAATTGAACTGGAACCGGAGGATATCCGCATTGATGGTGACGATGCCGGCAGTTTCATGCTTGAGGGTCCGTCAGAAGCCGTTGCGCTTGCATCCGGTGAATCCATTGATGTCCGGGTTGCCTTTGTGCCTGAAGAAGAAGGACAGCTTGAGGCTATGTTATACGCCGGCAATACGTTTGCAATGCTTACCGGAGAAAGTTTTGATCCTACGATTACTGAGTTGCCCTGGGAAGAAGATTTTTCGAAGCAGGTACAGGGCGGTATTCCGGAAGGATGGGAAAGTGATACGCGAAACTGGGAGACATTCAATCTGAACAATGCCGGCGGCGAACCTCCGGAAATGGTATTCTGGTGGCAACCGGAAAAAGAAGGCCGGTTCTATCTCAAAACTCCGGAATTTGATCTTGCCGGACGGGACAGCCTGACACTTTCCTATAAATATCGCGTGCGTAATTTCGAAGATCCGGGCGAGTATACGCTCAGTGTGATAGCCATTGCCGACGGCGATGAGCACGTCATCGAAGAGTGGGTTGATCCCCCCTTCATCAATGCCACCGAATTCAGTGGTGTGATCACACGTGACGATCATGGCCTTGGCAGCGAAAGTTTCCGTCTTGCATGGGTGTTTGACGGCACCACCAACAACATGACATCATGGGACATTGATGACATCCGGCTGGCGGATGAACCGATTGAAACCCGTTCCACTGCCGATGCCGATATTCCATCCGAATTCGCGCTTGGCCAAAACTATCCGAACCCGTTCAATCCGGCCACAAACATCGCCTTTCAGGTTCCGGAAAACAGCCGGGTCACACTGGAGGTCTACGATGTGACGGGCCGCAGGATCACCACGCTGGTTGATGACCAGCTGGATGCGGGCTATCACGAGGTAACCTTTGATGGAACGCGTCTGGCCAGCGGGGTATACCTCTACCGCATGCAGGCCGGCGATTTCGTGCAGACACGCAAGTTTATGCTGGTGAAATAACCCGAACCCTAACAACAATGGCGGCTGAGATTACTTCAGCCGCCTTATCACCCCAAAAAGGATCATAATATGAAAAACAATATACTGCTTGGCGCAGTGATATTGCTTCTGATGCCAATGGCAGCCTGGAGTCAGTTTTCAATATCGCCGCCATCACATGAATTTGATTCACAACAAATTAACCTGACTTCCGAGACACAGGAATTCGTTATAACAAATGAAGGCACGGAGGCCGCCACCCTGGCTCCGGAAGACATTACCATTGCTGCACCTGCCGGTCAAACAGTATCTCTTTCGTTTCTCAGTCTCAATATCTGGTTTGATAATGAGGATTGGCCTGCACGTTTCGAACTGATACTCGATCAAATTCGGGAATTGGACCCCGATATCATTGGATTGCAGGAAGTGATCCAACGTGAAGACCTCGACAATCAGGCCATGCAGATTGCCGACTCACTGGGATATTACTACTATTTTGACTCTGTCGATGATGAAGGGAGGAGTACCCGTTTCGGAAATGCCATCGTTTCCCGCTACCCGATAGAAGAAAGCAATTTCCGTGCCCTTGAACCGCTCGATGCATACCGCAAGGCGGTGCATACACGTATTTCGGTTGATGGTAACGAACTGGACGTATACAACACACACCTTCACAACCCCGGTGATGCGACCGAAACCAGAAAGACCCAGATACAAGACATGCTTGATTTTATCGATGAAACAAGCACGTCCGACCTTGTTTTTGTCACAGGTGACTTCAATGCCAATCCCGATTGGGAAGAGATGGAAGTAATGTATGAACGTTTTATCGATATTTATCCCCTTTTCCATGAGAATCACCTGGATCCGGAACACAGCACGCTGAACTATCACCTCGGGCACTCACAGCGACGGATTGACTATGTGTTTTTTGAAGAAAAGAGCAGTGATTTTCTGACACCTGTTTCAGCAGAAATTGTACTTGATGAACCGGATGAAAATGATGTCTACCCATCCGATCATTTCGGAGTACTGGCCACTTTCGATGTCAGCTGGGATATTGGTAGTTTCGGGCTGCATAACATCCCTGAGTCTGTCGAACTGCAGCCGGACGATCAGGTCACAGTGGATGTTACATTTGAGCCGATGACCATAGGACATAAAGAAGCACTGCTGAAGGTCGCCGGCGAGGAGGTGCCGCTCAGCGGAGAAGGAATTGATGCTTCCATTACCTCGTTTCCATGGAATGAGGATTTCAGTGATACCGATGAATTAGATCTGCCTTTAGGATGGACAACCAATGCAGAGAACTGGTACGTATTCAACTCTGACTATGCCGGCGGAGAAATTCCGGAACTGGTGTTCTGGTGGGAGCCGCAGCAGGAAGGTCGCTTTTATGTGAACACACCGCCCATGCAGACGACCGGGCTGGACAGCCTCACCGTTCAGTTCCGGCACCAGGTAGACAATTTCGGGGATCCCGGAGTGTATGATCTGCAACTGGTGAGTATTGCGGGGGATGACGAGTTTCTGGTCAGGGAGTGGAGTGATCCTGAAAGCATACCGGACGAGGAGATATCGGTGCGACTGTACCGCGATGAACATGGCGTCGGCCATGATCAGCTCCGCCTTGCCTGGGTTTTCGATGGTCCCTCCGACAATATCATACGATGGGCTATTGATGATGCCGAGGTTGGTGCCGAACCGACGCTGGTAGTGACTCCGGAAGAAATTGACTTCGGTTTGCTTGAGGAAGGTGACCAGTCTGATTCCGTGGTCGTTACCTTGACCAACATCGGAGGCGGAATACTTGAGATTGCCCCGGATGACATCCGGCTCACAGGCGAGCATCCCGGTCAGTTCAATCTGAATAATATCAGCGAAACTGCACAGCTTGCCAGTAACGATTCTGCCTTTGTTTCCGTCAGATTCGCTCCCGATCAGGGAGGTGATATGATGGCCAGCCTGAATATTCGTGATGAGCAGATCCCCTTGTCCGGACAAGTATTTGACCCTGCCTCGCATATAGAACGATACATCGATCTCAATCTCATGCGCGGCGGGTCGGATGATGACAGTGAATTCAGCCGTGTCCCGAATCCGGACCCGGATGAGATCAATGACAGCGAAGAAGTTGTGCGCTTTGACAGAAGTCAGCACGGTGTGCCCTGGGGCGGCTTTTTTGCGTTTCTGCCTGTGCCGCTTGACTTAAGTGACAAAAAGTTCATCTATGTAGATGTATGGAAGCCCCGGATCAGTCCGCTCCGTTTCAAGGTTGAAGATGGCGACACTCCGGATCTTGAGATAGAAAGCATGGTTCCGCAAACCAAAACCGAACAATGGGAAACCATCGTGTTTGATTTTTCGGAAAAAGACGGTGAGTGGAATGTCATCGCCTTTATGCCGGATTTTGCCGACCCTGTGGACCTGGACGAGGATATTGTCCTCTACTTTGCCAACATCCGCCTTGGAGACGAGCCGGATATCACCAGTGCTGATGGCGGCGCCGATATTCCTTCCGAGTTCGCACTCGAACAGAACTATCCGAATCCGTTCAATCCGGCAACCAGCATTGCCTTCCAGGTTCCGGAAAACAACCGGGTCACTCTTGAGGTCTATGATGTCACCGGCCGGCGGATTACCACACTGGTTGATGATCACATGGATGCGGGTTATCATGAGGTGACCTTTGACGGAACGCGTCTGGCCAGCGGTGTCTATCTGTACCGCATGCAGGCAGGCGATTTCGTGCAGACACGCAAACTTATGCTGGTCAAATAATTTTGTACCATGGCTTCTTTGGATAAGTCCAAAAAGAATCGCCAACGGAGCCGGACACGGGTCCGGCTCCGGTTTTATGAAGAACTGAACGACTTTCTGCCTCCTCACCGCCGCAAGACCGAATTTGAACGCGACCTTCCCGAGCCTACCACAACAAAGGACCTGATTGAAGGATGCCGGGTCCCCCATACCGAAGTCGATCTTATCCTGGTCAACGGCGAACCGGTCACTTTTGATCATTTGATCGAAGACGGCGACCGGGTCAGCATCTATCCCGTATTCGAGTCGCTGGACATATCCGGTTCCACCAGACTACAGGAGCGGCCGCCTGAAGCCGCTGACTAAACGGCACTACGACACCTTTTCACAATGTACGGGTTGCGGGAAATTATACTGGAAAGGGTCCCATCGCGACCGGCTGCACCCGAAAGTGCAGTCACTTTTGTTCTGAGCCGATATTTACGCTTCACCTGTTCCGGAAAAGTCATTATGTTCCGTACGCAGATGCACAAAATATGCCCGGTAACAGACATCATCCAATGCGACCATCACCACCGCGATTTTATCAGATACGTGCCGCAGTTGACCGCAGCGAAATGGCATCCTATGTAGCCATGCTCCGGGACATTGACCGGTCCGAACAGCGGGTAAAGTGCAGTGTGTACTGCATTTTCAGCAATTACGATGACTCCCGGATGGGAGCTGACGGACCCGCAGAATCCCCGGAATCCTCAGAGACCGCTGCATCCTCAGAGACCGCTGCATCCGCAGAAACCCCGCCCTCCTCAGACACATCCGGATCACCTCCTGCGAAACATACCTCCGGTGATCCCTTTGCCGTCAGCATGCGCATTGACGGGGAAGCGGAAACCGAACTCAGAGCCGCCCGTACCGAGGAAGAACAAAAGCTCAAAGAGCGGATCGAAGCCGCGTACCGGGGAGAGCCTGCAACCATAGCCATCCGTCGCATCCGGCCCTGATTACACGCTGATTTTGTTTTCAATATGGGCCGCATCCTACTATATTGCCGTGTAAACTATTTTTAACCAGAATAATTCCGTCTTGCTTGCATCGAAACCGCAGTATGTTTCTATTACGGTCGATGCGCTCAGAATACGTATTGCAAATCGTTTTGGTATGAAAACACTTATTCAGTTCATCGAACATTATTGCGCGGAGTTTGCCGATAACCCCTACATGTGGGAAAAGCCCGGCAACAAAGCAGCCGGCAGCAGTTCACAGAGGGCAACAGGTTCCGGCGGAGCCCCGGCCGGAGGTCCGCACAAAGGTTTGAACAGAGGTTCGGACAAAGATGCTGATTCCGGTCCTGCCGGTGGAGCCCGGAAGAAGATTTCGGATGGAAGGGACTGGCCCGGCGGCGGCTATCAGCCCACCACCTATCGCGAAACCCTGGACCAGGTGTACGAGCTCGGTGCCGGACTCATGGCGCTTGGCGTTGAACCCGGTGAGCGGGTAGCTCTGCTCTCGGAAGGCCGCAATGACTGGGTGATCAGCGAGATGGCTATTCTTTTCAACGGGGCGATCAATGTTCCGCTTTCGGTCAAGCTATCTCCGGTAGAGCTTCAGTTCCGCCTGTTCCATTCCGATGCTTCGGTACTGATCATTTCGGAGGGACAGCGCCACAAAATTGCCGACATCCGCGAGAATCTTCCTGACCTGCAGCGTATTATCCTGTTGGACGGCAGCGAGAACTATCAGGAGGACGAAATCAGCAAAAAGAAAGTTACCGAGATGGGCCGAAAGCTGCTGGACCGGCGCCGCGAGGAGTTTATCAAGAGGAAGGATGCCGTCAGATGGGATGATGCCGCAAATATCTCCTACACATCCGGAACAACCGCCGATCCCAAGGGGATCATCCTGACGCACCGCAACTATACGGCCAATGTGGAGCAGGCACTTACGCTGATGCACATCCCTCCTTCCTATCGGACGCTGCTGATTCTGCCGCTGGACCATTCCTTTGCGCACACCGCCGGAATCTACTCCTTTATGGCCAAGGGGGCCAGCATCGGGATGGTAGAGTCGGGCCGAACGCCGATGGAGACCCTGCGCAACATCCCGAAAAATATCAGGGAGCTGCAGCCCGACCTGCTGCTGAGTGTTCCGGCGCTGGCCAAAAGTTTCCGGAAGAACATAGAAGCGGGAATCCGCTCAAAGGGCCCGTTCATCCAGAAACTGTTCGATGATGCCATGAAAACGGCTTACGCCTACAACCGTGAAGGCTACAACAAGAACAAAAAAGATATCCTCAGCCGCGCCAAGCTTTTTGTTTACGACAAGATCCTGTTCCGTAAAATCAGGGAGCAGTTCGGCGGCAGGCTGAAATTCTTTATCGGAGGCGGTGCGCTGCTCGACATCGAGCTGCAGCGGTTTTTTTATGCCATCGGGATGCCGATGATGCAGGGATACGGGCTTTCGGAGGCCACCCCCATCATCTCGTCCAATTCTCTGGACAAGCACAAACTGGGGTCGTCCGGTTATCTGGTCAAGCCGCTGGAGCTGAAAATTCTGGATGAGGAAGGCAATGAGCAGCCGGTCGGACAGAATGGCGAGATTGTCGTAAAGGGCGAAAACGTGATGAAAGGCTACTGGAAAAATCCGTCCGCCACGCGGGAGACCATCCGGGACGGCTGGCTGCACACCGGTGATATGGGTTATATGGATGAGGACGGTTTTCTGTATGTGCTCGGGAGATACAAAAGCCTGCTGATCGGCCATGACGGCGAGAAATACAGTCCGGAATCAATTGAAGAAACCCTGACGCAAAAATCGTCGCTGATCGAACAGGTGATGCTGCATAATAATCAGGATCCCTATACGGTCGGATTGGTGTATCCGAACATCGAGGCGATCAGGCGCCGGCTGGGAGAAAACAGTAAGCGGGACAGCAAGGGTAAAGACAGCGGGGGCGGAAAGGCTGAAAATGAGTCCGATGCACCGGAAGCGCGTGGTGCAGCCGTAAATGAAACCGATGAGGCCCTTGCGCTGATCCAGAAGGAGATCGACCGGTTCCGCGAAGGCGGCGAATTTGCCGATTATTTTCCCGACCGGTGGCTGCCCAGCGCGGTTGGGGTTCTGCCTGAGGGGTTCACCGAGGAGAACAAAATGATGAACAGTACGATGAAGATCGTGCGCGGCAAGATTACCGACCACTATGAAGACCTGATCCAGTATCTTTACATGCCTGAGGCGAAAAAGATCACGCACGAACGCAACCGCCGGGTTATGCGCGGACTGCTGGAGAATCATTAACCGCAATGCAATCATTTGGCTTGTCACGAAAAGCGGACAACCGTACCCATTAACTGAAAATAAGGCTGTCATGAGAAACCCGATAACCGTCTGCTTTATCAGAAAACCGCGCTGCCATGATAAATTGTAAATCTTCCTCCGTTAATGGAACATCGTACATTGTTGAAAAACCGGTGGTTCACTGCGCCTTGTGTAATCATGGGAAACCCGGGTTTCACAGCACGTTGTGTATTCGTGGAAAATCGCGGGTTCTTCAGAATCGCCTTCCCGGTACACACACCATGTTATTCCTGTTGACAGCGGGTATGATTGTTCTGTCCGGAATGTTCCTTGCTGCTCCCGCAACTGCACAAAATGACCGTGATGATCACATCCGGCAACTGGCATGGGGCGAAATGCACGGTGTGGCATCAGGCGGAAATACGTTACAGAACCATCAATCCGCCGATGAGCCTGTAATGGTGGGCATCCGCGTCGTTCCTCCGTTTGTGATTGCCGAAGAGGACGGCACGTACAGCGGACTGACCATCGCACTCTGGGAGCACATTGCCGGAGAGCTGGATATTGAATTTGAATATGTCGAGCGTGATATAGCGGGTCTGCTGGATGGCGTTGCAGCGGATCCCGGTGACGATACCACTCCCCTTTTCGCCGCAGCATCGGCACTTACCATTACAGCGGAACGTGAAGAGCAGGTCGATTTTACCCATCCGTTCTTCGTAAGCGGCCTGGGGATTGCCGTCCCCCATCAGCCGGCCGGACTCTGGCAGGCCGTGGTGTCCATTTTTTCAGCAGAATTTCTTTGGATAGTACTGCTGCTGATTCTGCTGCTGTTGTTCTGGGGCGTACTCGTCTGGTTGTCCGAACGACGAGTCAACCAGGATGAATTTGGCGGTTCACCCGCCGAGGGTATCGGAAGCGGATTCTGGTGGGCGGCTGTCACAATGACAACCGTTGGCTATGGCGACAAAGCTCCGAAATCTGTACCGGGCCGGCTGATCGGATTTGTCTGGATGTTCGCCGGTATCATCCTGATCTCGTTTTTCACCGCATCGATTGCATCCAGCCTGACCGTTTCACAGCTGGATACCCGTGTTTCGGGTCCGCAGGATTTGCCTCATGTCCGTGTGGGCGCACTGGAGCAATCCGCCACTATTGCCTACCTCGACGAGCAGCGCATCAGGCACCGCACATATGCATCGATTTCAGACGGGCTCCGGGCGGTTTCGGACGGGGAGCTGGACGCATTTGTCCACGATGAGCCGATCATCAGGTATTACAGCAACAGGGATTATTACGGCGAGGTGCGCGTCCTGCCCAATATTTTCAATGAGCAGTACTACGGCATCGCCATTCCGCTTGGAAGTACGCTTCGCAGTGACATCAACCGCGTGATGCTTGAGTTCATAGCTGATGAGCAGTGGCAGCAGCTGCAGCGGCGCTATCTTGGCGACTGATCCGGATTATCTCGGTATGTATACCTCATCGATATGACGGGCTTCCTCGTCAAACACATCCAGCTGGTATCCGTCGTCATCCATCTCAACCACGATAAAGTGACGGATTTCCCGGGCTTCGGCAAGGTACCAGGGCCGGTTTTCGTCCTCATCGGTACGTATTTCGCGGGTTCGCACACCCCAGGCGCCGTCGCCGATGTAATATACGCCGGTTTCGTCATGCCTGCCCTCGCGAATGGGATATGTACGCTTGTAGGTATGATCGTGATGCTCAAAAGCCACCCGTACGCCGTACTCTTCAAATACAGGAACCCAGTTTTCACGAACGGCACGGACGTTTTTTTCATTAAAGTCCCGCGCCGAGGGCCAGGCCGGAACGTGGTAAACGGGAATCAGATGGCGCACATGCTGTCTTTGATGCATTTGCTGACGCAGCCAGTCGGTTTGCTCCCCTGCCACACAGGTCGCGTGGTTGGAATCCAGAAGGAACAGGCTCAGATATTCTCCGAAATCGAGCACCCCGTAGGCATCGGGTCCGGGAAACGGGATAAAAGTTGAGAAATAGGGCGCTTCTCTTTCCACAAACCCCGGAGAGCGGGTTTCGGACACGGGGTATTGATGAACGAAACCCCGCTTGACTTCGTGATTTCCGATGGCAGCCAGATGGGGTATGGCGCGGCCGTTTTCGGTGACCATTACTTCAGACCAGACCTTGAAATACTCTAACCACCGCCACAGCTTGCGCTCCTCGCCATCGGAATATGCCAGATCACCCCCGACCACGACAAAATCATAATCACCTTCGTCAATGCTCATTGCGCTTATGGCTGTATTGCGCAGCCACTCCACGGTATGCAGCATGTCCCCCGTTGCAATAAAACGCAGCGGGCGGTCAAGCTCTTCCGGCATGGTACGGAAGTAATACGTCGGCTCCGATCCGGTGAAGCGGAACTCATAGCGGGCACCGGGCTGCAGTCCGGTGAGTTCGTGGCGCTGGAAAGTGCGGTCGGATTCCGGTATGCGCACCGTATGACCGGTTTTGGTCGTCCACTCATCAGTGCCTTTAGGACGGTATTCCAGCTGTGAACGGGAGCCCGGTTCGGAGTACCAGTCGATAGTCATTGTGGATGTGGGATCCTGCTGCCAGGAGAGCATGAACGACTCTGTTTCCATTTCGAATGATTCCGAATGGAGGCATCCGGATATCATCAGCAAGGCAAAAAAAAGGTAAACGCGCAGGTGATTGAGATTCGTTATTTCTTTTTTCATTTTTCCGGTGGTTGCGGTCAGATATGCTTCAGGAGCGATATTCATTCAACACGATTTTTATATGGCAAAATATAAATCCATGACCGTATTTAATCATAAACCTGTGCAGCCCGGCGAAAGACCGATTAAACTCATTTAAAATGGCGGATCTGCATTATTCATATTATGACAATACAAACCTTCCGTCTTCATTAACAACCAACTCAGGCTGCGGCTGCGTTCTTGACACCTGCGATTTTGTATTGCGATTTTACATAAATAACATTACATAATTTTGCCATCATTACAGGAAATGTTTCAATATTCTAATGTTCTCATCGCCGGTATAATTATTAGCTTGTAGGTTAACTGAGATATGTTTATGAATGCTATGAAATCATCAACTGTGCGAGTGTTAATTATGATGCCGGCCATACTGACTATTCTGGTGCTGGCCGGAACATATCCGGCTGTTGCATCGGAGCGTGCCGGCTCACCTCCTTCCATGATATCGGAATTCAACTGGCATGCCGAGTTTGCCTTCAGCGCTTCGACGGCGGACCAGCTTCCGCACTGGCACACATTCAACCGGGGAGGCCGGTTCGGTCCCCGTCAGACCGACGGCTGGTTTATCGGCCGGATTGACACCGACTGGACCATCCCGGAAAACAATCGGGTCCGGACAAACCCGCCTTACACGCTCGGGGCACCTTCCCATCCCGGCGGAGGTCCTGTCGCAGAAGGCGGACACATGCCCTTGCGTACCTATGACCCCGTCCATCCCGATTGGTATGATGCTGAAGGCAGATATATCAGGCCGGAAGTTCATCAGCACGAAGACGGCTCCTTTCCTGTAGAACGCGATTACGAGCCCTGGTACACATGGCGACCCGATTACCGTGTCGGTATGGAGTTTCTGGGCAAATCGGCGACCGGCGAATCAAAAGTGTATGAAATATTTGCCCAGCTGCGCTACGGTCCTTTTGAATTTACCGGAGGACGGAAATCCTATACCATCGGCTTCCAGGATGACCGCCTTTCTACCGGATCACTGGCCGTAAGTTCCAATTTTGCGCCAATGCCGCGCCTGACACTGGGCATCCCCGAATACATTCCGGTACCCTTTACTTTCGGGTTTTTCGAATTCAGGGGGCAGTACACTCATGGGTGGTTCACCGATGACCGGTTCATGGACACTCCCCGGCTGCACGAAAAATCCCTTTATGTGCGCTCCCGGAGTGACTGGCCTGTTGAGTTGCGGGGTGGTTTCACCCATTTGGCCATGTGGGGCGGTGAGCATCCCGAGCTGGGTTCTGCTCCCCGGGACTTCAAGGATTATCTCAGGGTTGTCCTTGGCCGTGGCGGATATACCGATGATCCGGCTGACGGACGCAGCACATTTCCTTCCGGATCGGTTGCAAAACACATTGGTGTTATGGAAGGCGGCCTGGCGCTGAGTTACGGAAGTGTCGACTGGGATTTCTACCGTCAGTCGTTTTTCACGGGCGGGGATCCGTTCCGGTTTTTCACCGGCAGTGACGGTTTGCAGGGTGTCCGCGTCCAGCCCCGCGACAACCCCTGGGTTCGTGCCATTTTGATAGAATATCTGAGGTTGAGTGAAGATTACTACGATCACGCCGGGTATACATCCGGTTGGGCCTACCGGGACCATGCCATGGGGACCTCCATGATTCTCCGCGGGGACAGGTCACTTATGTTCTATCCTGATATTCCGTTCGATGAAGCCCGTTTTGTGAATAACCGTGTGCGCGCATTACATATGGGCTTTGAGGGAAATATTGGCGGACCCGCAATGTTTGACACGATTTTGCCCGAAATGATGTCAGATATCATTCACAGATATCGGCTTTTGTTCACCAGAGCCTCTCATCGCGGAACCTACGAAATCGGGCTGCCGGACAATCAATTTGAACCGGAAAACGGAAGCCCGATGGCTCCGTTTGAAGAGAATCCGGTGCAGTACCACATGATGGTGGAGTTGTCGGGAAGTCTTCCGTGGGTTGATGGCCTGAGCTGGACGGGCTCTGTAAGTCTGGATACCGGAGACATGACGGATCAGGCCGGATTCCTGCTGGGAATCCGTTTTGGCGACGCTGTCGGTTTTTGATGTTCGGGTTCTGATGCTGCTGACGCTGAGACCGGCAGTCACTTTCCGGTCCGGGCCCTGCCGGTGTCAGCGTCGGTTATGGCAGCTAAAACCGGTAATGCACTCCAGTCCCGAACATAATCGTACTGAAATTGTAGTTATCCAGATTCACAACACCGAAGCCGAGTTCAATATTCCAGTAAATGGGCGGCAGATTTTCATCAAAAGCACGCCAGTCGTACTGAATGCCGGCCCCGGCCCCGAATCCCAGGGCATTGTCGCTGCTGATTCCTGAAGTACGGTAACTCCAATATCCGACCATGCCGTACCCGTAGGCATCCCAGTGCTGTTCCTCTCGGAAGGTATACAAGCCCCGGCCGGCAACGGTATTAAGATTACCAAGCAGGCCCAGTATGGCCTGGACGGAGATGGTTTCGTTGAGCGTCATCATGCCGCTGAGCCCCCATGCCGGAAAAGAGCCCTGGAAACCGACTCCGTATCGAAATTCATTCCGGGATGTCGGGCCGATCTGCTCAGCAGCGGGCTGTTCCACGGCTTCCTGCAGGCCGGGATAATCCGCACTTTCATATCCGGGATCTGAATCATTATGCATTTGCGCGTCCTGATAATTTACCACGGCGTTTCGTGTTTCCGTTGAATGCCCTGCCGTGGTTGAATCGCGGGATAGTTCACGGGATACTGCCGGATTAGTGACAAACAAAATTATAACTGCCAGTGACAATCCGGCCAACGTGCTTTTGGTGCAGATGACAACTCGCCCACAGCGCACATTCCGGTGCAAATAGAGGGATTTATGTAATGTGATCATGACCAGAGAAGCTTGATTAGGTGGGGATGGAAGCAGGAGGACCTGCCGGATGGTAATGCAAACTGCCCGGCCTGCAGAGAAGCGGATGCAGGTATAGCCGTAATGTACATCAAAATCGGCAACTTGCAAACATGTGCATGTTATTATTTTTTATTTCCTTAGATATGGTTTTTGTCATGCAGTTTGTGCATTCAACCCTGCCGGGCGCGCCAATAAAAAACCCCGGCGTCACGAAAGAAACCGGGGTTTAAATAAATAAAACTCTCTGATCTATGATAAATTCGTAATGTTCCGGCGGAACATTGCCACTTTTACTGATTATTATTGCGGTGTGCGGACAAACGAATCGTCAAACAGGTTCAGGGCGGCTTCGAGCACACCGTTGGCTGCAGGCTCATCATCGAACCGTCCGATTTGAGCTGTAAACAGTCCGCTGGGAACCTGATAAACGTAGAACTGAAGCTCATTCACGTTGATTCCCTCCTCAGCCAGTGTGTCACGCGTCTGCAACAGTGCGCGCTGAACAAGCCGCTTGTTCCAGGCGGCATATACCTGGACATAATAATAACCTTCCGGCATTTCGGTAGTCAGATAAGCCATTCCCGCTGCATTGTGGATATCATCGATGCGGCTGAGTTCATGGTCAAGTGTGGCACCAAGGTCATCAAGATCGTCCTGAAGATCGGCAAGATCATTGAGCAGACGCTCAAGCTGATTTTGGTCGGCCTTTCCTTCCAGATCGCTGACGATACTTTCTATGGTTGCATTTTGCTGATCCACCATGCTGATGACATCCTCCTGCTCTGCTTCCTGCTCGCTCATACGGGATTCCATGCCGGCTTGCCACTGCCTGGATTCATATGAAGGAGAATACCAGCGGGCGTGATTACGCTCAGAGCTGCCGAACTTGAGAGAAAAACCGGTTGAAAATCCGGCGAGCCGGTCATTTTCGAAGGTGTCACCTGTTCCCGCTCCGCCATCAATTTCGTAACCGGGATTGAAGTACCGGTACTGATAATCAAGAATCCAGTCAATACGGCTGCCCAGACGAATTTTGGCGCCGATTCCGAATCCATATGTTGCGTCTCTGGAATCATCATCTTCAACTCCATCAATTCCGGACCAGTCGCTGAAAGCCTGACCGATATGCGCCGAGATATACGGATTGAGCCAGGGGCTGCGTTCGCCGGAGCGCAGGGCATTCAGAGGATAAAAACTGACCCCGGCTGTTACGGCCTGCATGGTGAGTTCAAAGGAATCAAAGTCCTCATCATTTTCGATCATCGAATAGTCGTACCGCAGACGCAGTCCGAATCCGGGTGCTGCCATATATTCAATATCTGCTCCGAAAGAAGGATTGAGATGGCGTGTACGGGTTCCGGCATAACCGGTAAACGGGGTGGCATTCATATCTGTCCGGGCGAGAAAAGAGCCCCCGTAAAGGTTAATGCTCCACTTTCTCAGGTCGGGAGAAGAAGATTCATTTTCCTGAGCATCAACAGATTGCGGAGCTGACAGAAATACTATAGCAAGCAAAGCAGTTGAAAGCAGAAATGAAATACGGTAAGATATATTCATGGCTGTCTTTTTTATTTCAAATAGCGGTAAGTATAAAAAGCGGTATGCTCTTTTTCTCAAGATTTTAAATTGAAGAGTGCCCAACTAAGATATCACATAAAATGTAATAAATAGTTTGACAGAAACAAAAAAAGCAAAAACAATTTGAAAAAGATACTTCTATGAAATGGTGGTTGTTCATGAAAACATCTCTTAATTTGACTGATATTTCCCGGAAAGCAGCGACGAATTAAATCCAACTGACAATGGCTGTAACAGAATAAATTCAGCGCTTGCGTGACTTCAGGAAACCAGGATTTGGAATAGTTTCTGAACACGAAATGCTTAAAACAATAACCGCATTATTTTAACAGGAAGTGACTCTCTTTAATGATAACTGATTTAATTCGGATGTGGTTTCTTTAACTCTTCTATGTATCCTCTGCCATGACGTTTTGTTTACAGCAACTCAAAGCTATGCTGACTTTGTCTGCACATTCGTTGTTTCGAGGGCATACGTTGGAATCATTTTCTTCAACTGAATCCGTATTCCCTGATGGTCTCTTTCCATGGCTTTTGTAAGAAGTTCGTCGAGCAATTCCATGAATCCTTCTTCCGGAAGACCATTGCACCTGGCGGTGAATATTTTGGAGTGGTGAGTAGCTGTAGTTCCCTCCTCTGCCGTGAGCAGCTCCTCATAAAGTTTCTCACCCGGACGAATGCCTGTTGAAACGATCCGGATATCCTCGTATGGTTCGAGTCCGGAAAGGCGGATAAGATCACATGCCAGATCGATTATCCTGACGGGCTGCCCCATATCCAGCACATAGACAGATCCGTTCTGCCCCAGACCACCGGCCTGAAGCACCAGCTGTGAAGCTTCCGGAATAGTCATAAAATAACGCGTCATATTCTCATGCGTGATGGTTACCGGTCCGCCGTTCTGAATTTGCTGTTTGAACAGCGGCACCACGCTGCCCCTGCTTCCGAGCACATTTCCGAACCGGACTGAGACGAATGACTGGTTTTCCTTTGCACGCAGAGACGCCCATTCAACGACAAACTCGGCGACCCGCTTTGAGCATCCCATTATGGAAGTCGGGTTTACAGATTTGTCAGACGAAATGTTGACAAATCGCTTGACACCATATTCAAGGGCCAGTTCCGTCAGGTTCCGGGTGCCGATGACATTGTTGAAGATAGCCTGGTCGGGATTGGCTTCCATCAGCGGCACATGTTTATGGGCAGCTGCATGAAAGATGACATCAGGTCTGAAGTTTTTGAAGTGGGATTCCAGAGTATTGTAGTCCCTGACATCTGCGATCAGAGATGTAAATTGCAGGTGCGGATACTCTTTTCGGCACTCTCTTTCAAATTCAAAAATGCTGTTTTCACCCCGTCCAAGAAGCACAATATGATCCGGGTCAAACCGGGTTACCTGGCGGATGATTTCGCTTCCGATGGATCCGCCGGCGCCGGTTACCATGACAGTCCTTCCGTTGAGGTATTCTGAGATCGGCTCAATATCCAGGGTAACAGGTTTTCTTCTCAGCAAATCCTCGAGATTGACGTCCCGAAGCTGTGAAATTTCAAATTTATCCCCGAGCAGATCGAACATACTCGGGATGATTTTGTATTCGACTTCCGCTTCCTGGGCGTGTTCGACAACAGACCGGATGACATGACCCGAAACGGTGGGCAGTGCAATAATCAGCTTGTCAACGGATTGTTCCCTGACGACTTTTTTCAGATCGGCAAGGCCGCCGAATACAGGAAGCCCCATGAACCACTCTTTTTGTTTGGAAGACAGATCATCCAGAAATCCGACCACTTTGAGATGGGATTCAGGGTGGCGGAGTATGGTGCGTGCAAGCTGGGTTCCTGCTTCCCCTGCTCCGGCGATAAGTACGCGTTTAACCGGCTTCCTGGATTGCCGCACCTCAATATTCATGCTGTTTTCATGCAGCAGCCGGGCGCCGAGACGGACCGAGCTCAGCATGATGATGGCGATAAACGCTTCGATAATCGGAACACTCTGGGGAATGAAAAGCCATGACTGTACGAAGAAAGTAGACAGAAATACACAAAAAGAGACAATTCCGACAGACTCTATAATGTGAAAGAGATCCAGCACACTTATTTTGGGCCAGTTCTGCAGATGCAATCCCAGTCCGTATAAAATGACAGCCTTGATGGGAACAACCAGAGCGGTTATGAGGAGGATGCTTGAAATGTGAGCACCGATGTCACCTTCCAGCCGCAGGATATATGCAACCGGCAGGGCAAGTGACCAAACCGTTAGATCAATGATGAATTTCTTTGTCTGTTTGCTCATAACTGTCTTCGTTAAACTCCTTTTGCAAAGGGCAGCAGATACGCTGCGATGAATCTTCAGTTTTATTCTTTAGTGTCAATCAGTGGAACAAACCCGGTCGTTTTTACATTAGCATACGTGGGATTGTGTGATACCTGAACCTGATGTTTCAACCTGACTAAAAAGTCCTTTAAACCGGCAATCATGATGTTACCGCTGTGTGTCAGAATGTGATGAATAATCTGACATATCCATTGATTGCAAAGGGAATATACAACATCACGTATGCATAAGTAATTAAATTATCGTAATATACCCCTCCGTTCCTGTTAGGATTTTATAATAGTCTGCTCTCCTTGAGCCAAGATATCAGAAAGCTGTAATTCTGTCTTGTTGTTGATTTTTAAAATTATGGCTTACAGGCTGAACGTTATCCCATTTTTTATCTTAGTTATCCTGATTTCATGGTGTGATTTTTTAAGGCTATCATTAGAATATTTAAATATTTGCCAACCCCTTGCCTGCAGAACGGCTCAAATGACACTTATTTATAAGTACATGGAATTATTGAAATAATTTAATTTTTTTCCATTTGAAACTATGATTACTATTTGACTGATAGTATCCGTTTTAAAGCAACTGATAGTATCCGTTTTAAAGCAATTGTTGTACTGCAGTTCATCAGTGCAATGACTATATAACACTTCACGAAGCATCTTAATCAGGAGCGTATAACCATGAAGAAACGTAACTGCTATATAATCGCGCCTTTTCTTATGATGGCACTGTTTCTTTCAAGCTGTGATGAAAGCACCGTTGGCTCTTTTCATGAGAAAGCAGACAAGGTACCCAACTTTTCCGTGATCGAAGGCGCGGAAAATGTGACCCTGCGGGTGGACCGCAATAACGACAGGGGGTATTTTAACGTAAACCTTTCCGGTGTCAGGGCCAACAACACCATTCTGGACGGTGACTACCTTGGCTGGTGTGCCCACTGGAGCGCACCCATTGACACCAGGGGGCGGGAATACGATGACCTTTCGCTTTATTCCACTTACAATGACAAAAACTGGAACAAGCTCAACTACGTTCTGAACAAACGGTCGGAATACTTCCGGACCATTGATGGTGTCAGCTACAAGGAAATTCAGGCCGTTATCTGGACGCTTATCGATTACAAAGAGTTTGATATCGATGAAAATCAGATATTTGACGAACTCAACCGAAGCGCATTCGATGCTGTCCTTGAAGACGTCAAAAAGAACGGCGACGATTTCCGTCATACCCCCGGCAGCATTCATGCCATTTTTGCCGATGCATCGGTACATGAAACCAATGACAAGTCTACCCAGACAGTAATCATTGAAGGTACAGCATGGTCCTGGGCTGCTCCTCACAATTTGAACTCAAATTCATTCAGAGTACACGATCTTGGCCAGCGATGGGGCTGGGTCACCTACTACTGGTTTTATGATATTGAGGAAAACGGTGACGTTGGTGATGAGTTTGGAGAAAACAATCCGCTTATGGCAGGTTTATATGCCGACTGCGGATTCGGCAATCTTCAGAATCCGGAACCATCCGAAATCACGGATTGTCCGCAGGTTGCAGATGTAAAAATGTGGCATGACAATGACGACAAATTGTACATCAACATCTTCAACAAGGAAAATGAGTTTGATTATCCTGCAAACAAGTTTTCGGTCTATGTTGGCCGGGACCTGCCTTCTGGCCTGGGCATTGGTCAGTTTCCATATAAAAAGGAATCCTTTTATGACTCCGGTGATCCGTTTGGATTCGATGTCACTTTCACAATTGATCTTGAAGATGAATTTGACATGACCGGACCGTTTGGCGAGCCAACTTCCGATGATTTCCCGCCGGAATCGGGTGATCTTCCCGTACCGCCACTCTACATTCTGATTCATGGTGATACGAAAGAACAATGAAACGTAACTGAATTATATGTACGTTACTGTCACTCAAGTGATATAAGAGTAGAAACAAAAAAGGGAAGGTAATCTGATTACCTTCCCTTTTTTTAAGCTTAATTTTTTAAAAAACAGCAGAACTTCTGAATATTATTACATTACATCTTCAGGATTTGATGAAAAGCATTATGAAGAAAAATTATATAACAAGATTGTTGTTCTTGCTCATTTTGCCGGTCTTCTTGCTTCCGGCAGAAACGCTTTCCCGGAATGTAGAATACGGATTCGCACTTGGCAGAAATGTCTCATACCTGCATGGCAGCTATACCAATGCCGAAGAGGATATTGCCGTGACAATGGATTCGGATTTTTCCTGGAATTACGATGCCAGCGCCTATATCCGGTTCAATCTGTCACGGGTGTTTTCGATTCAACCGGAGGTCAACTATATCACACGCAGTACCAGTTTCAACGAAGATGTTATTATTCGTGGTCAGGATATGCGTGTTGACGGCAGGCTGACCATGACGCATGTTGAACTGCCCATATTGCTTCGTCTGAGCAACAGGGATCCCATTCCGGAACCACCAAGATATACCAGGCCGGGATATTCATTCAATATCTATTCCGGCGCTTCCATCGCCTACAATACGCGGTCCCGCTTTTCAGGTGATCTGAGCGGCAATGTGTTCGGTGTGGATTTTGATGAGGCCTTCTCAAGTGATGTCAGGGACCAGTTCAATGAAACGGACATCAATTTTATCGCTGGTGCAGGTGTGGAGTACGGCAGACATACCCGGTTAACAGCCGACATCCGATACAAGATAAGCATTATGGATATTGGTTCTGATCCGGAGTTCCGCGAAGACATGCGATTCAGTACGCTATCACTCGGTCTGGGTGTCATTTTTTAGTTCAGTGGCATACTTAAACCAACTTCAAATCCCAGCCTTACCTGTTCATAAAAATCACCGGCATCAACGGATGCGGAAAGGTGCACCGATCCGCTCCTGCCCTCTTTCCCGCTGAGTATAATGGAAGCCGGTCCGAGACCCGGAATCCGGTCAACCGGAAAACGGAGCGTGACCATGGTTGAATAACGATCCCGGCGCAGTTCATGGAAAGGAACATAATCATCCCTTTGCTGCACCGGATCTTCAGCAGAACCGCGGCAACCTCCTCCTGAAGTCTGATCATTACAGATGCCGTAATTTCGGGAATACGTCATGACCAACTCATATGACAAACTGCTGTCAATAGAACCGGAAAATCCGAGATGATGCGCCAGGACGATGTTATTAACCAGAATGCGCTCATCAGTTCCGATTTTTTCAGGATCGATCGTGAAAAAAGGGGTTCCGAGAATCTGTCCATGATGAACCCATCCGTCCCTGTAGACATAGTGCGAATAATACCGGGCCCGACCGTATGCATCCCCTGTTCCGGCATCCTGATTTTTGGTATTGATATGCTCATAGATGATGTATTCAATCAACCGTGATGTGTCGTCACCGCGCCGGTCAAAATAGACTGTCCACATTCCGTCCCGGGGACTTCTGAGATTCAGTGATTCTTTATCATCAATAAAAAACATCCGGTGCGCACCAATCCGCCAACTGCCGGGCAAGCGATACTCCAGACCTGCCTCATATGCACCGAGCCCGTTGCCTACCGGGCTTACATTGTCAAAAACCCTGCGGTCCGGCTGTGCCAGAACGTCGCTGAGCCAATCCCTGAAGGAGCGGTGAACGTGTCCGAGCTCCGGATGCCTGCCGCCCCACATCAGGTTGTGGGCCACACCTCCGGTTATAAATACATTCTCAACCAGTTCCAGCCTCAGATAAAGATACTTCTGGTGCACCCGTGTGTTTTCCACAAAGCGGGTGTCTGTTAAAATTCCCTCCGACCAGCGGGCCCTGAATGCAAGCCGCTCTCCGGTCAGGGGTACTGGACGGAATCCGGTTGTCGACAAGCGAATCTTGAATGGCTGCATGGCATTGCGGCTCATCATCATCGATCCGGTCGTAAGGTGGTCAGGATTCAATCCGATCGTATCATAAAACCGGCCGATATGTAACTGCCAGCCGGCAATGGCTAAATGAGCATAGAGTTCGGTAAAGCGGAGGCGGGTCTCAAGATCTGATGCCAGAAGGTCCAGGCGGAAACCTGCACCGCCATCAATGACCTCGGAGTTTTGAAAAAGAGGACGGTCATACCGTCCGTAAAGGCCGAAATTTCTGGCGGAATTCGGCGGGATGCGGCCGTCGCGATTGGCATGGAGCCAGAAAGGGGTTTCAGTGGTGGAAAGATTTTGCGAAAGACCTATGCGTGCGGTATGATCTGATCCGTTTGCTTTTTGCGGGATAAGAGAGGAAATGAGCAAAATTCCTAAACAGCAGGCGATACAGCGCTGAGCGGAGCCGTAACCGTCCATCGGCCAATCAGACACGTTACGCACAAATCCGTTACTGAAGTTTCTCATGCAAAATGCGAAAGAGATTCCGCATATAGTGCTGTGTCGTACCGGCAACATGAGGGGTCAGCAGCACATTATCCAGCTGCCAGAACGGATGATCCTCAGGGAGCGGCTCCTGATGAAACACATCCAGCACAGCACCTTTTATACGATAATGCTGAAGGGCATCAGTCAGCGCCTGTTCATCAACCACCTCGCCCCTCGAAACATTAACCAGAACGGCAGTTTTTTTAAACCGGCCGAGAATATGCCGGTCAATCAGTCCCTTCGTTTGCCGGGTCAGCGGAACGCAGAGGACGACGTAATCTGATTGTGATGCAACCTCCGGCAATTCGTCCAGAGTGCAAAGAGAGTCGATACCGGTATAGATTCGCATGGTTCGCACACAGCCTGTTACCTGCAGGCCAAGAGCCCTGCATCTGCGGGCCACCTCCATCCCGATACTCCCCAGTCCGACGATGGTAACCGACTGTCCGCTGATTTCGGTGTGCCAGCGCCGTTTCCAGACCTTGTTGTTTTGCTGATCACGATACAAGTGCAGGTTTTTGGCAAATGTGAGGATGCCTGCAATGACATGTTCCGCTATTGTTACGGCGTTCACCCCGGCCGAATTTGTGATGGTAACACCGTCCAGGTCCAGTTCCTGAGACATATCATCCAGCTTGTCGGTGCCGGATCCGGTGAAATGCAGATGCTCCGGCTTGCTTATTTTCTTCATCACCTCAGGGAAAAAATCATGGAAGGATGTAATCACAAGGTGGTAGAAATCCCCGGGTGAAACATCCCCGGCAGACGAAGCAAAAAAGGGTTGGTAACCGGGCAGGTATTCCCGGAATAGTGCTGTCAGCTCAGCCTGCTGGTCTTCAAGGATGTGCTTCTTCTGGAGAAAAAGTGCTTTTTTTTGCATCTGTGCTTGTTATAGATTAGGCTATGGCTTTTTCCCTGACCACGGATCTGACCGCTGCAATAAGATTCTGCCTGTTATCTTCAAGAAGGGATTTGTCCCCGTTTTTGAACCCGTTCAGACAGGCGTCGAGTTTTTCTATTTCCTTCCCGAGGTCGATTTTGCTTTTTAATTCTTCAACACTTCGGGCATTCTGATGGAAGGTACGTGAGAGGATGACCATTTCAGAACCCAGTCTGACGTGCTCTCCCAAAACAAGTTCGGCGGGAACAGCTCCCTCTCCTGTGCGTGCCACACCTCCGAATCCGAACCGGATCCCGGCTTTGTGTACCTTTCCGGCGATCACATCCACCAAACCGCCCGACAGCACCTCAAACATGAAATCAAGCCCGAGGCCAAGGTGCAGGTCATTAAGTCCGACATGCACCTCATCGATCATGTCATGAAGTTCCAGAATTTCATCCAGTCTGGTTAACGCCTGGGGGGTCTCCAGCAGCAGCGAAAATCTGGCGGATCCGGAGATCAGGGCTCCCGCCTTTGCCACCTCTTCCGCGGATGTGAACATGGGCAGCATGACAACATCAACCCCGGCTTTCAGCACATCAGCAACTTCGGCAGGCGTTCGTTCGTGCACCGGATTGATACGCACCATCAGTTCAGCATCCGGTACTGCTTTGCGGACATTCCCGAGATCCGTCAGTGTATGGCGCGCTTTATGGGAGTCGATATGGCCCTGACGCTCCTCCTTGCCCAGGTATTCCATGTCGACAAAAATCCGCTGAACTCCGCACGAAACTGCGTACCGGGCCAGCTCCGGATTATTTGTGATGAATTTATAGATCAATTGCGGATTCCGGTTGGTAACATGATCGATTCAGCCTGATAAGATCATTTATGATTAGCAAGATTATTTTAGAGAAATGAGATCATTTCAGTCTGACGAAATCATTTCAGCCTGCTGATGATTCCATTTGTGATTATGTGGCTCGTTGTGATTACGTGGCTCGCGTATCTTCAGGCAATCCTTTCGAATATTGCTTCCACTCTTTGCGATAGGACCGCCAGTTTCCGGATTCGTCACCATAAATACCTTTTCGTGTCAGAACGACCCAAAATGTGAGAATCAGAATCCGGATGTCATTCCAGACTGAGAAGGTTTGCACATATTCCATGTCGTAGCCGAGCTGCTCTTCCCAGCTCAGGCTGCGCCGGCCCATGACCTGGGCCAGTCCGGTAATACCCGGGCGGACATCAAACCGGGACTCGAACCAGTATGGCACCACCTCAAGCTGTTCGGGAATCACGGGGCGCGGGCCGACAAGGCTCATATCCCCTTTCACCACGTTTATCAGCTGCGGCAGTTCGTCAAGGCTCAGAGCCCGTAAAAAGCGGCCGCTTGTGGTAATGCGGTCATCATCCGAGGAGCTTACCACCTTTTCCTGTTTCTGGTTGATGGATGCCGGATCACGGTGCGTCATGGAGCGAAATTTGTAGACGTGAAATGGCTTTTTATTCCGGCCGATACGTTTTTGCCTGAAAAAAACCGGTCCGGAGGAGTCCGTTTTGATCCACAACGCCAGCACCAGAAACAGCGGCGAAAGTATCAGGAGTCCGGCAGAAGCCGAAAGCACGTCAATTGTTCGTTTGATCATGATTATCCCGGTTTATGGTTGTCAGTTGCTGTCATGATCGCTTGATGTCTGAAGATTCATTGCTTCCATAATGACTTTATTCACCTTCCCTACATCGTATTTATCCAGCGCCCGCCGATAGCTTTTTTTACTCATCCGGCCAATCAGCTCCGGATTTTTCATAAACTTTTCCATTGCTTCGGCAAGCGGGGCGCTTTGTCCTGGCGGGACCAGAAAGCCGTTTTCGCCATCTGCAACCGTTTCGCGGCATCCCGGGGCGTCTGTGGTAATAACAGCACGTCCGGTCGCCATGGCTTCAAGCACCGACCGCGGAGTTCCCTCCCGGTAGGAAGGCAGGACATAGACATGGCACTGTTTGAGCCAGGGCCTTACGTCGGCTTTGTGTCCGATAAACGTCACCGCGTCATTTTGCTGCCACTGCTCATAACGGTGTCTTGACACGGCGTGGGGAAGATTCGGGTCGTACGGACCGATGACCTGGAACCTGATGCTGTCGCCATAGACCCGTTTAAGTTTTTCCGCCGCCTCGACAAATTCAATGATGCCCTTGTCATTGAGCAGGCGGGCAATCATCAGAAATGTCACCGGCTGTTCTTCGTCGGGCAGGGGATGTCTGGTGAACTGATCCATATTTACCCCGGATCCGTTGGTCATGGTGACCGGACTGTTTCCGTTTATGATTTGCATTTCCCGGAACAGCGAGACATCATCAGGGTTCTGGAAAAAAATCCTTTTGCAGCCTGAGAGTGCCTTGCGGTACATCCGGCATGCCACGCGGCGCAAGATCTGCTGCTTCAGGCTTTCCCCGGTAAAAAGATAGCCCATTCCGGTGATCATGGAATATATTTCGCCGACACCTGCTTTTTGTGCTGCCGGAACTCCGAGCACCACCGGTTTGATGGTGTAGGCGAACACTTTGTCCGGATTGAAATGACGGATCATCCGGGCGAGTTCATTGCGGCTATGGCAGGCTGCGAGCGGATTGATGCTTGAACGGTTCAGGTTGATTGTCCGGTACGGAATATCCAGGGTTTCGATCTCCGGCATGAAGTCGTATTCCGGGACAAGTGCACTGACATGATGTCCGGCCTGTTTCATCTGCCTGATCAAATCCCCCCTGTTTGCGATAAGCGAGCGGGTGTTACCTGCGATAAACAAAATGTCAGCCATAGACTTCCAGCCACTGCTTTGCCACACTTTCTATGGAGAATTTGTCCATGGCGTGTTTCCGGGATTCTTTGCCCATGCGCTGTCTGGTTTCATCGTCAGCATCCAGCAGGTTCATCATTGCCCCGGCCAGCGACTCAGAGTCTTTGGGCGGCACGAGAAACCCGTTTTTCCCTTCCCTGACGATTTCCCTCGTGTCTCCCACATCGGTCGCAACGACAGGAAGTCCCGATGCGGTGGCTTCAAGCAGCACAATGGGCATGCCTTCCCAGGATGAAGAAGACAAGTAACCGTCCGCCGCTCTCATCAGATCCTGTATGTCATTTCGCAGGCCGAGAAACCGCACGATGTCCTTAACTTCAAGCTCCTCAGACAGCTGAAGCAGTTTTTTGTCGTTGTCCGTGCCCTGGGGTGCCTTTCCGGCAATAAAGACGCGAAATCCGGAATAGCCGTTGTCTTTCAATTTTCTGATGGCATTCAGTGCGTTCGGGAAGTTTTTCTGTTCGGAAAGGGCGCCTACGGACAGAAAGACAAATGAGTCATCGGCACCGAGTTCCCTGCGCTTTTCCATGCGCTTATCCGACTGTGGCTGAAAGCGTTCCACATCAATGCCATTAGGCATGTATATCAGCTTTTTCCGCGGTGTAGCTTTGCGGCTCAGATGTGCCTGCTCGCCGTCCCTGCTTATGATGGAGACGTTTTCGGCCAGCCCCGAGGTGATCCTGTACAGAACATAACGCAGGGATCCACCTTCAACTGTATTATGTGCCGTATTTATAACCCGGACCGATGGCATGAAGACTTTCAGCAACCGAGCGAAAAGGTTGGAGTGATACATGTGACTGTGGATCAGGTCGGGACGGAATTGCCTGATAATCCGGCGGGCTTTAAGAATGCCGGACGGTAAACCGGCGAGAGAGTGCACATTCAGAAAATGAACATCAATGCCGGATTCGGAGAGCTGATCGGCCAGCGGTTCGTGCCGGTACAGCGAAATTACGGCGGCATCGGTATTGTGCTTCCGGAGTTCCTGGATCAGGCTGATCAGCTGTGTCTCGGCTCCGCCTACTCTGAATGAATTGATAATAAATAGAATGCGACGCATTGGCGGCCTCCGTTATCGGAAAAAGTCAGTTAAGGTGCGGGAGCACGGAAATAATGTGATGACTGGCTGCTGAAAATCCGATGGTAATACTAATTATTAGAACCTGATGATGAAACAGATGCTGCTTATGGTAGAAAGTTGCATCTCCGGTGTAAGAAGAGAGAAAGACAGTGAGGTCTGGATTTGACCCTGACCTCACTGTCTTCTGAAAAAAGTCATCTGATGTGCAAGGAGGCAATCCGTGAGATGATCACCCTGCCCCGGATGCAAATCAGTTGCTCTGATTTACAACAGCGCTGTTGCCGTTGCCTGTCTGCCAAGTGTTGTTCAGATGTCCGGATCCATACTGATCAATGATAGCTGTATTGTCATTTCCTGTTTGCCATACATTGCTTTCATGTGAGGCATCCGAATTCTGGGTCTGGGAAGCGAAATTGCCGTCGCCTTCCTGATCAATCAAGGCATTAAGGTCACCGCCGTTTCCATCCTGGGTCTGGAATGCCTGATTGCCGTCGCCTTCCTGATAAATATCGGCGTAGAATCGTTGTCCGGTACCGAAATTATCCTGAACCTGCTCGGCGTGGTTATTGTCACCGTATTGATCGACTTGAGCATACTGACCGCTTCTGCCGTCATACTGCTCCTGATTGGCGAAGTTGTCATCTCCGACCTGATTAATTTTCAAACTGGCCCTTGAGGAACCCATAAAACGCATGGTCTGATAGGCCTCGTTGTTGTCACCTATCTGATCAACCTCCATCAGAGAGCGAATGCTTCCGCCTCTTGATTGATTCAGTGCAGCGAAGTTGCCGTCTCCTTCCTGGGTTACAAAGGCTTCGTTTCTGTCAGGATTAGCGGCTTGCTGTTCAACAGTGGCAACATTCAATGCGCCTGCCTGTTCAGTGGCAGCTTCATGTCCGTTACCAATCTGCTGAATGCTGGCCGAGTTATCCTGGGCAACTACCAATCCGTAAGAGGCCGCAATCAATATTGGTATTGTTATTATTCTTTTCATCGCACTTTTTTAGTTCTCGATTTTTATGATTGTCGGATTGTCTGCTCAATTTCTCATCAGTATCAATAACAGATTAACATTGATGATCACATACATCCTGTGTGTAACAATACCAACTAAAACGACAGCAAGTCAAGTTATAGTTAATTAATATTGAGTCACTTAAGCCTTATAGAATTATTATAAAATTCTTATATATAAACCATTTACTATGTCAGGCTTAGAATCTTCTAATAATTACCTAATAATTACAATTAAGTCAATACCAAATCTAGAACTACTGAAATTTTGGGTATGAATAACTTAAATTTTAGACTTCACACCATATCCTATAATCTTTTGCACCTTTAAAATTAGTTTTCTGAGAATAGCAATGAGCAAATAGAAACCTCGGGACTCAATAATTTTTGGAATTAAAAGTGTTCCTCGATATTCCTGATACTGTGTTATAGAATTTTTATTTTGTAATGATGATGGAAGAACCGTAGAAAGCGCATATTTTCCCCTATTAAGCAAAAAACGTTTAGACCTCAAATCATTTATTAATTCTGCAGCTTCGCTGATTGAAATTAAACGAACATCATTTTGAGATTTAAGCCAATGTAAGAGTTTTAAAAACTCATGGTAATTGTAACTGTTATGCTTCTTTTTTTTAAAATCATATGCATGAAGCAAAACAACAATGACTGGTTGGGTGTCAGATGAGGATTTTGCTGATATCACCGCTTCACGAAGCTGTGAAAGATCGCAAGTCGCTGGCAGAAAATTAAGCTTAGAGTCTTTTTTTGCTTCGCCTTTCTTGACACTCGCCGAAAGTGTTAGAAAACCAAGCTCCTCAAGAGCCCTTATTGTATTGAAATCGTATCTATTCCAAGGTGGAACAAGGCTAATTAACAATTGAAGTGCCCGATTCTGGGGGAAAAGTTTAAATCCGGGGGGCTAGCCCCCCGGATTTTTCGCGAAGTTTTGTAGCTTCCGTCTTTTCTCCTACCAAAGAGTCGAGCACATGAAGCCATACAAACACCTCGCACTGTGGGTAAGATACCACATCCGCAGCGCAATTCAATTTGATTACCGGCCTGCCAATATTGCCAGAACCTTGAAGCGGGATCCGCAAACCATTCGGCGCGAAATTGCCAGAGGCGGCGGTTATAGCAACTATGATCCGGATCATGCTCATAAGCGTTATAAGAAAAAACGAACGCAAAAACGCCATCCCTACCGCTTTAAAGGTATTTTGAAGCAGAAGGCGCTGCAACTGCTCGCCACTACCGGTCTGGAACCGGCCGGCATTGGCCCCAGACTCACGATGGAACATGGCGAGCATATGAACATCTCTCATATGACCATATACCGCCATATTTATTGTGATGCCAAACACGGAGGAGACCTTTACAAACATCTGAGAACAGCAAGGAAGAAGCCCAAACGCCGCAGAAAGCACAAAACGATACGTGAGTTCATCA